>CALBXO010000405.1 GCA_937890335.1 uncultured Pseudomonadota bacterium
GGCGAGTGCGTCCCGCGCGGCGACGAGATCTGCAACGGCGAGGACGACGACTGCGACAATATGATCGACGAGGGCGTCCAGAACGACTGCGGCGAGTGCGGACAAGTGCCTGCCGAGATCTGCAACGGCCGGGATGACGACTGTGACGGCCAGATCGACGAGGGTGTGCAAGAGGCCTGCGGCGGGTGCGAGATACCCCCGGCCGAGGAGTGCAACGGCACCGACGACGACTGCGACGGCCAGATCGACGAGGGAACGTACAACGCGTGTGGGTTCTGCGGCGACGAGCCACGGGAGGTCTGCGACAACGTCGACAACGACTGCAACGGTGGCTTGGACGACACACAGTGCCCCGATCCCCAGGACCGCTGCATCAACGGAGAGTGCGCCGAACCCTGCCAACAGGGCGAATGTTTTGGCGGTACGGTCTGCCGCGATGGCGCCTGCGTGACCCCGTGCAACAACTCCCAATGCCAACAAGGATGGGTCTGCCAGGACGGGGAGTGCGCCGATCCCTGCGCGGACATCAACTGTCCGCCGGGCCGCGCCTGCAGCTTTGGGATGTGCGTGGAAGCCTCGTGCGATGTCGCCGGCTGCCCCGATGGCCAGGTCTGCTTTGACAATGTGTGCGTGGACGACGCCTGCGACGACGCCGACTGCCTCCCGTCCCAGGCTTGTCGCGACGGGCGCTGCATCGACACGTGCCTGGGCGTTCAATGTCCGCCAGGACAGGTCTGCGCCTTTGGACAATGCTACGACGATGAGTGCGCCGGACGCACCTGCCCAGGTGGACGCATCTGCGTGGAGGGTGACTGCATCGACGACCCGTGCAACGGCGTACAATGCGACCCGGGCGAGGCCTGCGACTTCGGCGACTGTGTCGAGGACCCCTGCTCCCGGACGCACTGCCCAGAGGGCACACATTGCGAGATCGGCGAGTGTGTGACCGACGAGGACAATTCACTCCCCGCCACCGAGGGCGGCGGAAGGGGCGAGAACGGCGACGGTGAGGGCCTCGGCGGAGCCGGCGGCGCGACCGGACCCCAAGCTTGCTCCTGCAAAACACCCGCCTCCCCCGCCACAACGCCCAGCTGGATCGCCGGCCTCGCCGTGCTCTTGCTCCGCTTCACGCGCTGAACCAGGAAAATCTCCATGTCCGAAGCGTCTCGCCGCGCCAAAATCGTCTGCACGCTCGGCCCCGCGTCCAACACCCCCGAAGTCCTCACCAAGATGATCGAGGCCGGGATGGACGTGGCGCGCCTCAACTTTTCCCACGGCGATCACAACGACCACCGCGCGACCTACGAGATGGTCCGGGACCTCAGCGCGCGCATGGGCAAGCCGGTCGCGATCCTACAGGACCTTCAGGGTCCCAAGATTCGCGTCGGTCGATTCCTGGATGGCAAGATCGCGCTGGAGCGCGGACAGCGGTTCACAATCACCACGGAAGCGGTGATGGGCGACGCCAAACGGGTCTCCACCACCTACGTCGACCTCACCGAGGACACAAAGCCCGGTGACCGGCTGCTGCTGGACGACGGAAACATCGACCTCGTGGTCGTAGCGGTGGAAGGGCCCAACGTGGTCACCGAGGTCGTCATTGGCGGCGCGCTGTCCAACAACAAGGGCATCAACCTGCCCGACGCCGCCGTCAGCGCACCGTCCATGACCGAGAAGGACAAGCTGGACCTCGCGTTTGGCCTGGAGCTCGGGGTCGACATCGTCGCGTTGAGCTTTGTGCGCACGTCTCTGGACCTCCACATGCTTCGCCACCTCATGGTCGGCTGCAAGCGGACGCCCGCCGTGGTCTCCAAGATCGAGAAGCCGCAGGCGATCGACGAACTGGACGCCATCATCGGGGTGTCCGACGGCATCATGATCGCGCGCGGGGACCTGGGCGTGGAGCTGCCCCCTGAGCGCGTGCCCATGCTCCAGAAAATGGCCATCCGCAAGGCGCTGGCACAGGCGACGTTCAGCATCACCGCCACACAGATGCTGGACAGCATGACCCAGAACCCCCGGCCCACACGGGCCGAGGCGTCCGATGTCGCGAACGCCATCATCGACGGCACGGACGCCGTGATGCTCTCGGGCGAGACCGCCGCCGGAAAATACCCGGTGCGGGCAGTGAGCATGATGGACCGCATCATCCGCCAGGTGGAGGGCAGCCGGGACTACCAGTCGCTCCCCGACCCTGAATTCATGACCGGCATGAACCGGTTTCCAAACGCGGTCGCCAAGAGCGCGACTGTCGCCGCAGATGAGCTGGGCGTTCGGGCGATCGTGGTGTTCACGGGGTCCGGGCGGACTGCCGAGCTTCTGACCGCCTACCGACCCAGCGTGGAAATCGTCGCCGTGACGCCCAACCTGGAAATTGTTCCGCGCATGGCCGCGTTCTGGGGCGTGACGCCTCGGTTCGTCAGGGAGCTCGACAACACCGACGAGATGGTCGGCGCCGTCGAGGCTCTGCTGCGCACTGAGGGGCTCGCCGATCCCGGCGACGAGATCATCCTGTTGATGGGAACGCCCGTCGGCTCGGGCGCGGAGACCAATATGATCAAATTCCATCGACTCGCCGAGGACGCCGGCGGCATCCCTCCCCAGAGCCAGTGGTAATGAAGAGCATCTCCGCGCGCGAGATGTTGGTCTGGGTCGGCATCATCGCCGTGGCCGGCATCATCGCGTACAGCGTCAGCCGCGGTGGACACCCTGACGAGAACATGACCGGGCGCGCGGCGCCGAGCATCAGCGGCATTGACGAGAACGGCGTCGCCGTGGACC
>CALBXO010000406.1 GCA_937890335.1 uncultured Pseudomonadota bacterium
GGGCGCCCACGACGACGAGGCGCAGGCGAGGCGACGGGAGAATTTGTCAACACCCTCTTACTACTCCTCCATTGCCGCCATCGCGGTGGTTCACGCTCGACAACTGGACCGCGTGAACCCAACCTTACCGTAACCCGCGACCAGGATTCACGTGAGCGATCCCTTCCGCGACTACATCCTCGACCAGCTCGCCGGCGTCTACGCCGGTCGCAAATGGCTGCTGTGTTCCGACGTCCTGGCCGGACTCACCGGAACCGTCGCCGACCTGGCCTCACTCGGCGCCACAGACGTCTTCTGCCTGGCGCTGTCCCCCGGCACCGGAAACCTGCCCGAGACTCCCCATGCGCTGCTCGGTCGCGAGCGCGCGGAGACCCTCATGGACAGCGTCCGCCAGGCGCTTCACGGCCTGGCCCACGTCTCTGACGACGTGCGCAAACAGGTCGACGCCTGGGATCCCCAAGGCGAAGCCCGGAGCATTGGGCCGGTCTGGGACGACGGCGCACCCGTTGCGGGACGTCCAAAGTTCGCAGAACGCCTCGCGCATTGGCAGGCCCTCGAAGACAAAACCATCATCGACCCGATCTGGGACAAGATCGGCGTCGCGCGTGCACCGAGCTCCATCGTCCCCCTCGACGACGCGCAGACCACCACCCGGAGTCTGGACTGGGGTTCCGGCGTGGTCTGGGTGGGCGACAACCGCGACGGGTGGCACGGCGGCGCCGAGCTGTTGCGCTGGGTCCGGACCGAGCGGGAAGCCAACGAGGCCGCCACTTTTCTGGGACAACACTGCGATCAAGTCCGCGTCATGCCCTTCCTGGAGGGCATCCCCTGCAGCATCCACGGCATCGTCATGTCCGGTGGCATCGTCGCCGTCAGGCCCTGCGAAATGATCGTCCTGCGCAAACCCGGCTCGTCCACTCTCCAATACGCCCGCGCCGGCACCTTCTGGGACCCACCGCCTGCGCAGCGGCAGGTGATGATCGACGCGGCCCGCCAGACCGGCACCTACCTCCGCGATGTCCAGGGGTACCGAGGCGTGTTCACCATCGACGGTGTGATGACCCGCCGCGGCTTCCTGCCCACCGAGCTCAACCCACGCTTTGGTGGAGCCCTGGCCACCGTCGCCCGCGGCACCCGCCTGCCCTTGCTCCTCCTCCACCTGGCCATCGTGGACGGCCTTGAACTTCCCGCAGCCGAGCTCGAACACCAACTGGTCGCCGCCGCCGACGCCCACCGCTACGCCTCGGGCATGGCGATGATCGGGCACGCCGTCGAGCCCAGGCAGGCCCACCTGCAGCTCGTCGGCCAGGAAGCGTCCGACCCCAACGCGTGGACGTTCGTGGACGAGGACGACAGCGACGCGGAGATCAGCCTCGGACCCAGCGGCCTCGGCGGCTACCTCAACATCAACCTCAACCCCGACACCACACCCACCGGTCCATCCTCGGCCCCCCGCATCGCGGGCATCCTTATGCACCTCGACGCCGCCTGGGACCTCGGCCTGGGTCCACTCGCGCCCGCCGAAGAAGCTCACCTCGATTGAAGCGCTTCCGCCGTCACCCCACGTCACCGGGTGAAGCTCTCCACCGGGCGGTACCCCGCCTTCTCAGCACCCAGATGCCGCGCCAGCCAATCGCGCCGCTGCCGACGGGCGACCCGGTCCGCCACGTCATCGAGCGCCGGCACCGCCCGTCTCAGGGACTCCGCCGCAAACACAGCCGGGGCGCGGGACAGCGGCGCGAGCGGCCAGACTCCCGCGCTCGGCAGCCCATTGTGTCGGTAGCTCCACGGCGGCATGAACAGCTGTGTGAAGCCCCGGTGCATCCCGCGGTCCCACCTGCTCCTCACCCGAGCGGCGAGCGGTAGCCCCGAAGGCTCCGCCTCAAACGCCTCCACGTACGAGTTGCAGAGCCGCTGCCAGTCTTCCCCGGCGCCTCGCACGCCCTTGATCGACGCCGCGAACATCAGCTGCCACGCCTCCCGGAGCGACTGCGGGTACCAGGCTGGCCGGACCCCCATCAGGTGACCCACGTACCGCCAGAAATGCATCATCGCCAGGATGTCGTCCTCGCTCGGACGGTACCCCAGGACCTGCAACGCCATACCCGGCACAAAACTCCCGCCCATGAGCGTCAGCGTCGAATCGGCCTGGCTGATGGGCACGCCCCACGCCTCCAGGTTCCACTCCGGGTGGGCGATCAACCGGCGGCGCACGAAGACGTGCATCATCCGCACCCGCAGCGCGACCGCCCGCCCCGCCCCACCAGACCGAAGGCCGTCGGGCTCCGACACATCAATCCAGAACGACGCGGTCTCCAGAAACCTGCGCCGGGTGCTGGAGCCGGCATACGCACCCGTGAGCGCCAGCGGCTTCGCCACCGAATTCTCCGCGTAGCCCTCGAGAGTGATGGCGCCCGCAAAGCGGAACATGTCCGTCCCATAGCGGCGAAACACGCGCGCGCCGTGCTCTACGCGCGCCCAGTCCAGCCAGTCTGGATCCCGCTCGATGTCCGCGAAGAGCGTGCACAGAGACGCCGGCGCTGCGTCTACCGACTCTACGCCCGCCTCCAGCGCCGCCGCGAGCATCGCCCGGCCATAGTCAAAACCCCGCGCCAGATAGGTCTCAGCCGCCAGCTCCTCCGCCAACGGGTCCGCATCAAAATACGACGCAGCGAACCCGCGAACGACCGCGTCCGACGGGGCCGGATCAAAGCCGAGCACGGCCCGGCCCAGCCGCCGCAGGCGTCTGCCACGAGGCCCGTGGAGGTGCTCACGGTAGAGGAATTCCAGCGGTCTCCGGGCCATCAGCGAGGAGACTGGAACATCGCAAAGCGAGCCCCCGTGGGGTCCGTGAAGAACGCCATCGACCCGACCTCGCCCGCCTCGTAGGGGCCCATGTCCAGCGTCGCGCCCAGCTCCACGGCCCGCGCCACCATCGGCTCCAACCCGTCCACATACACATACGGGGTCCACATTGGTCTGCCGTCCGTGCCGGGCGGGCGCTGCATGATTCCCCCGATCCCGCTGCGCGGACCCGAAGCCCCGGGTGGACTGACGACGTGATACGGACCCATGCCCGCGTGGCTCGTCTCCACCTCCCAGCCTGCGACCTCCCGGTAGAAGCCCAACACCGCCTCCGGGTCCGGCACAGCCAGGTCGTCCCAACAGAACTGACCGTGGTGGTTGCGATCGGTCAGGTCGCGCCCCTCACCAGCGCCCTTGAAGGCCGTGAACGGCGTTCCCGCCGGATCTTCCACCACGGCAAATCGCCCGATGTTGGGCATGTCCATCGCCGGAACACAGGGCTTTCCGCCCAGACCCTCCACCCCGCCCACCACGGCGTCTACATCGTCGACGGCCAGGTACGGCATCCAGTGCGAAGGCAAGCCGTGCTCCGGATCCAGCGGCATGAACGCACCCTGGCCTCCGTCCCCAAAATTGATCCGCCTGTACGTGAAGCTCCCCATGGGAATCTCAGAGATTGTCCAGCCAAACAGCTCTGGGTAGAACGCGAGCGACGCTTCCACATCGGTCGTCATCAGATCGTGCCAGACAAAATAGCCAGTGTTGGTCGGCATACACCCTCCGTCGTGAGGGGCCTTTTCTAACCAGACACGGAACACTTGTCAAGTGTTTCCGTGTGAGCAGAAATGCCCTATAAGCAGAGGCATGCCCCGTCGTCTCACACCCTGGTTGCTTCTCTTTGTCCTGGCCGGTTGCGCCGGAGAGGTCACGACCATCGAGTTTGGCGATGCAGAACAGGAGGCGCGGGACCGCTTCCGGGACGAGATCTATCCGATCCTCCTCATCCAGGACAGCGGCACCGTCGAGGGCGCTGAGGCGTTCTACACCCGCGACTGCTCCCAGTCGTTCTGCCACGGCAGCGACAGGCCCAACGGCGCTCTCCCGGTCCTGCCCGGCAACAACGCCGACAACGCGCTGAAGAGCTTCCGCGCCGGCATCGAAAACGAACAGATCATCCTCGGCGACGCTGCCGCATCGAGTTTTCTGCAACACACGTTCATGGACGGCACGCACCCCTCGTGCTTCCCAAGCCGCGACGATTGCTGCTTCCGCAAGATCGAAGCCTGGCTCAACGCAGTGGAACCACCCGAGTGCGACGACTGTCCGGTGGGGGACCCCGGTTGACAGCGCGCTTCCGCGCCCTCTACGTCGGCGCCCTGTGGGTCCCGCTCTTTCTGGCGCTCCTCGGTACCAAGATTCACAAGGCCACGATCCTCGGCGGAATGACCGCCAGCGGGGCCGTCGCCATGTTCGGCGCCGATCTTGTGCTTCTGGCCGCGCTCGGCGCCGCCTCCTGGTGGGGAATTGCCGCGCCCCGCGCCCTCGGCAAGACGACGCTCGCGCTCTTCCACGTGGTCTTCCCCGTGCTGCTCCTGCTCGCGGTGGTCGAGCATGTCTTTTTCCTGATCTCCGGCGCAGTCGGTGATTGGTACCTCCTCAAAGACACGATCCTGCGGTTCGCGGCGCTCTCCAAGCTCCTCGGCAGCCAGGTTACCCTCCTGCGCGGCGTACTTCTCATCAGCCCCATCGTCTGGAGTGCCGCGCTCTATGGCATCGGCTGGCGGGTCAGGCGCCGGCGAGAACGCGACGCACCCGCGCCCACGCGCACACGTAGAAGCGCATTAGTGGTCGTCGCGGCGATCCTTGCAGTCGGGTTGCTCGGCTTGGCCCTCCCCATCTCGGAGACCGCGCGGCCGCTCAAGCGAAACATCTATCTCGGCGTCACCTGGGAGGCCCTGGGTGACGCCCTGACCTCCAGCGATCTCGACCCCGGCTTCGTCGGTGACGCGGCCTTGGCGCCCCGCAGCCCCACGTCGCTCGCACCCAAAGCCGGCGGCGCAAAGAACCTCGTCTTCGTCGTCCTCGAAAGCACGGGCGCGCGCCACACTGGCCTGTACGGTGAACGCGCAACAACCCCGTTCCTGAACCAACTGGCTGAGCGCGGTGCAGTCGTGGACCGCGCCTACACCGTCTTTCCGCACACCTCCAAGGCCCTGGTGGGCGTCCACTGCGGCGTACATCCGGCCCCCGTCCCCAGCGTGCCCGAGGCGACGCCGGGGGGCATGCCCGTGACGTGCCTGCCGCGCCTGTTGCGGGAGCAAGGCATCGCGACAGCCTTCTTCCAGACCGCGGAGGAGAACTACGAGCGACGCTCCTTCCTCGTGGACGAGTTTGGGTACGAGACCTTCGTGGGCAAAGAGTCCATCCCGGCCCGAGACTTTGAGGAATCCAACTACTTCGGCTGGGAGGACGACGCCATGCTCCAGCCCGCGCTGGACTGGGTCGACAAACAGGACGGCCGCTTCTTCCTGTCCCTGCTCACGCTCACATCCCACCACCCTTACGTCATCCCCAAGGGCTTCCCCGCCACCCGGTACACACAAAACCAGGTTCTCAACGACTACCTGAACACCGTCCGCTACTCCGACCGCTTCGTGCAGCGGCTCTACGAAGCGTTCGAACAGCGCGGGCTCGCGGCCAACACTGTCTTTGTCATTGTCGGCGATCACGGCGAGGCATTTGGCGAACACGGGCGCTCCCAACACACGCCGGTGCCGTACGACGAGGTCTTGCATGTCCCCTTGCTGCTCGTAGGTCCCGGCGTCCCCGCGCAGCGGGTCGAAGGGCTGCGGCAGAGCCTGGACATTGCACCCACCGCCGCCCGTCTGATGGGGTTCGAGCCACGCGGCGGGGCGTTCTACGGGCGGGATCTCTTCACCCAGAAGCCCCACGAACGCCTGTTCTTCCACTGCGGCTACCACGAGTACTGCATGGGTTTTGTGGGCCCGAAGGAGAAGCTGATCTACCACTTTGATCGCCGCCGGCCCGAGCTCTATGACCTGTCCGTGGATCCGCTGGAGAAAAACGACCTGTTCAAGGACGCGGACCCCGCCACCACCGCCCGCGTCGAGGCCTCCATTGCCCAGCTCCGCGGCATCCGGGGCGCCACCAAATCCACGTACCAGAACCAGGTCAAACGGCGCCTGCCGCGGTATGTTCATCGCGCGCTGCCCGACGACGTGGGCACGCCGATGAACGTGCAATTCGCCGGGTTCGTCCAGGTCCGGGGCCTGTCGGTGGACCCGCCGCGCATCGAGGCGGGCGGCAAGGCGGTCATCACAACCTGGTACGAAGTCACGGACGACCCGCCCGACGGCTGGCTGACCTTCCACCATCTCCTCGGCAGCTCCTACCGCAACGCCGACCACGTCCCGGTCGAGGGGGCGTACCCCGTGAATCGGTGGGAGAAGGGAGATGTCATCGAGGACAGGCACGTCATCACCACACGCCCCGACGCAGAGCCCGGGCAGTGGGACGTGACGATCGGACTCTGGCGCAAGAATGCCGACGGATCCGAGCGGGCCGACGCCACCGTCGTCGAGGGCGACGTGCGCGTCAGACCGGACAAGCGCGTCATCGTCGGGCATCTGGAGATCACCGCCCCCCAGCTGGATCCCAAGCTGTTCGTCTCCACCACACCGCCGCCGGACCGAGGCGCGGGTGTCCAGTTCGGAGATGACTTTGAGCTCGTCGCTGCCGGCGTCGAACGTCCGGACTCCAAGGGCGGCGTCAAGGTCACCCAGGAGTACCTCTGGCACGTCCTCCAGGCCCCCATCACCGGCAAATACGAGTTCGTCGTGGACGTGGAGGGCCGGAGACGACGCCAGGTGCAACACAAACCGCTCGGGGGGACATGGCCCGTCTCCAAGTGGAGTTCGGGGCAGTACATTCGCGACCCCCAGGGCCTGATCTCGAGGACCGACGATCCTCTGGGCGAGTATGTGATCTGGTTGACCGTCAAACGGGACGGACGCGCGGTGCAGCCCACCGGTGACGGCCTCCCCGTACAGGGCACGCGAGTGCGCGTCGGCAGCTACCGGCTGGTCAGATAGGGCCCGGGGCGCCCGACGGTCGCGAGGCCTCCAACCTGACCGACCCACCGCAAGCTGCGCCGACCCCGTCGCCGCCGCAACGTACCCAGCCCCACAGGAACGGGCCGGCGTTGGGCGCTAACGCCGCAGCAGGATCCACCAGCGGGTGGAGGAGCGTCCCACCGCACACCCCTCGGCGCTGGCGCTGACCCGATTCTTGCCATTGCTTCCCACCTCCTCATCCGGGCCCCGGTCGCCCGGGATGAGTCGGACATCATCCCCGTCCACATCCGGTGCTGGCGTGTCGGGCGCTACGTCAGCGCCGATGTCGGGCGCGCCCTGGTCGGGATCGACATCCCCGGGCACGTCCGGCCCGGCCGTGTCCGCGGGGGCGTCCACGCCCATGTCGTCCGGCGTGTCCGTGCCCACATCGGGAGGGTCCTCTCGCACCGGCCGAACGCGGAGCGCGTCAAAACTCAGCTTCGTCCCGTTCTCGTCGGTGTAGGGCTCGCCGGTGTTGTCGCGCAGCTCCACCCACTGGTCCGCTCCCCCTGAAAACTGAAACTCGCCGAGCTCCAGCCACTGCCCGCGCGCCCCGGCCTGACTGCGCACCGCCTCGTCCTCGCGCCCTTCATGGCGGACCCTGTACGCACCGCGCTGCGTGTCGCTGGAGCCGTCCGGCACCCAGGCCGCGACCTGGTAGCGCCCGCCTCCCGCGAAGTTGAGCTCCCAGCGCACCCAATTGTCCGGTTCAGCATCCGCAATGGTGTAGGTCCACAAGCTGTGCCCGCCATGACCGTCCTGATCGTGCCAATACTGCGGCGGCCCCATCGCGCGGCCGCACGGCCCGTCCTCCTCCAATACGACCTCGGTGTCACCGATCTCCGCACACGGACGCGGCGGCTGACCGTTGTTTCGGGACACGTGGGACTGTCCCTGCCGAAGATCCTGGGCACCGTCGATGACCTCAGGCACGACGGCCCGCCCACCGTAGGAGCCGCCGGTACCGGACCCTCCGACCGAGGAGTCCTGGTGCAAGGCAAAGTGCAGGTGCGGCCCAAAAGTCGGGCAATCGAGCACCTGGTTGTCGCCGTCGCAAGAGCCTCCCAGATCCCCGATGCGCTGCCCCCTGTCGACGTGATCCCCCTCCCGCAGCGCGACCGCGTTCAGGTGCGCGTAGAGGCTGTGGTACGTGTGACCGTCAGCGTTGAAATCGTGCCGAATGATTACACGCAGACCGTAGTTGCGCCACCCGGAGGTAGCCCAGCCCGAGCGGACCACTGTCCCGGGGGCAACCGCCAACACCGGGCGCCCCAGGCCGCCCGACGAGCGATCGGGCAACGTCAGGTCCAGGGCGTGGTGATCGTTGGCCGAGCCGCTGCGATTCGTACCCGCATGCAGCGACGAACCGCCGTTGGGACCGTAGCCGCTGGTCAGGTAGACCCGCTCCCCGGACTCAAAGGGCCAAGAGATATCCAGCCCGTCGGGGCGGGCGACCGCGCCCGTTTCAGGCGGCGTCAGCGCGAGCAGGCTCGACGCCCCGAGCGCCAGCGCGAGACCGAGGGCCGCAGCCCCCACCACAATCCGCCGCCGATTCCGTCTGTCACGCATCGCGCGCACCCCTTGTGTCCGATGGACGAGGTTATGTTATAGCGTAGCCGCTGGCCGTGGGCACGCAGACGGAATGATGTATCGAAGTTTGCTCGTGGTGTTGGGGGTGCTGACCGGCTGCGCCGGAGGAATGCTCTCCCCCGATGAATTCGACGATTCGGAAGACGTGGGCGACGCGCTGTCGGCGTTCGTCCGCATCGAGGCGGGCACGTTCGCCATGGGCAGCGCCCCGGGCGAGATCGGCCGCGACGCGGACGAGGAGATCCACCTCGTCACGATCACGCGGCCCTACTACCTCGGTCGAATGGAAGTGACGCAGGCCGACTGGCGCGACGTCGCACGCAACGATCCTTCCCATTTCCGGGGCTGCGACGACTGCCCGGTGGACAGCGTCAACTATTGGGACGCCCTGGCCTACCTCAACCACATCTCGTCCGTGGCCGGCTTTGCACCTTGCTACACGCTCATCGGCTGCGACGGCACGCCAGGCGTGAACTTCGAGTGTGAAACGGCCAGCTACGACCACAGCACCTGCGACGGCTTCCGCCTCCCCACCGAAGCCGAGTGGGAGCACGCGGCGCGGGCCGACACGAACACCGCGTTCCACAATGGCATCATGGTGGACGAGCGGTGCAGCGACACCGGCCTCGGCGCAATCGGCTGGTACTGCGGCAACGCCCAGGAGCGCACCAACGCTGTAGGCACGCTCGCATCCAACGGTTGGGGACTTCACGACACGAGCGGCAACCTATGGGAGTGGGTCTGGGACCGCTACGGCGAGTACGAGGGGGACGCCGACGACCCGCTCGGCCCACCGGCGGGCGACATCCGCGTCGTGCGAGGCGGCGGCTGGTACAGCCTCGCGCGGGAGTGCCGCAGCGCAAACCGCGGCGCCGAGGGGCCCAGTTACCGCAGCGGAGATCTCGGCTTCCGGGTCGCACGCACGGAGTTCCGATGAAAGCCCACCCCCTGCTCAGGCTACTCCTTGTCACCCTTGTCTTCGCGGGCTGCGGCGACGACACGGCCAAAAACCAGGCCCTCGCCGACTCGGGCGCAGACGTCCCGGACACCGGAACCGGGGACGCCGACATAGAAGACGCGGAAGACGTCCCGGACGCGGAAGACGTCCCGGACGCGGACGCGGGCGGCAACGACGCCGACGCCGACGTTCCGGACGCGCCCGCCGGTCCGCCCGTGGTCCTCCACGACCCAACGAGCGGAGACCTCTTCTCGTTTCCCGACGACTATTTCACGCGTGAGGACCCTTCGACGCCCACAGGCCTCAGGGTCGATGTGACGCGTGAGAACCTCGCGGTCATCGATACCTATCCACCCACGTTCCACCCGGTGTTCACGAGTCTCAACGACCTCGACGGCTTTGGCACCTCCGCGGGCGGCTTCCTCCGAACCAGCAGGCCACTGGATCCCGCCTCGGTGGCGCCGAACGTCCTCTTCGGCACCGTGGTAGACGGCTTGTTCGAGCCCGCCCCTTTTGAGATCAAACTCACAGACGACGACGCCACCGTCGTCGTCAGGCCGCTCGTACCCCTCCCGCCAGCGACGCGCGGCATCCTCGGGTTCACGACCCGCGTCACCGGCGCAGACGGCCAACCCGCGACCCCCGGCCCGACGCTGGCCGCGCTTCTGGACGGCTCGGCCGTGGGACCCATCGCGCGCATGGTTCCCCGGTACGACGAGGCGCTCGGCGCGCTCGAGGCTTCGGGTGCCATTGATGCGCGCAGCGACGTCGCCGGCCTGACCGTCTTCACGACACAGTCGATCATCCACGAATCCGTCGCAGTCGCGGCCGACATCCGCGACCGTGAGTACGGCATCAAGGAGCGGCTCGGATGCACAGACGCAGAGCGCTACAGGGCGTGCGAGTTCATCTTCACGACCGGCGGGTACCGGGACGAGAAACGCGCCCTGGACATCGACATCGACGACATTGAACCCGTTGAGTTCTATGACCTCACGGTCACGATCTACCTGCCCCTGGAGCCCGGCGAGTACGGCCACCCGTACCCGGCACTTGTGTTTGGGCACGGGCTCGGCGGCGACCGGACCCAGGCGAGCCGGCTGGCAGAGTTCGCCGCCCCGCTCGGGCTCGCCACAATTGGCATTGACGCGCCTGAGCACGGCGACCATCCCAAGCGCGTCGGCGGGGGCGATCTGGCGATCCTCTACTTCTTCGGGTTCACGCCCGCGTTCATCCTCGAGGGGGCGGCACTGCGCGACGCCTGGAGACAGGCGACCTTCGACAAGCTCGCGCTGATCGAGCTGCTGCGAGCTGGCGCCGACGTCGACGGGGACGACACCATCGACATCGACGGCGACCGACTCGGCTACCTTGGCGTGTCCCTCGGCGGCATCATGGGGTCGGAGCTGTTGAGCCTCAGCGAGCACCTGCACGTCGGGATCCTCGTGGTCCCCGGCGGCCGCGTCACCGACATTCTTCAGTTCAGCAGCCTCTTTGCGCCGCTCGTCACTGTCCTCACGCCAGCTGGCGTCGGTCCCGGCGACGTGGATCGGTTCTGGCCCGTCCTCCAGACGACCATCGAGCGCGGCGACCCTGCAAACTGGGGCCGTCACGTGATTCACGAGAGATTGTCTGGCGGCAGCCCGGACATCCTCATGGGTATGGTGCTCGACGACGAGGTCGTTCCCGAGCCCACCAACGTGATCCTGGCGCGGGCACTGGGCATCCCGCACGTTCCGCCCGTCCTGCGCGAAATCGAGCTCGTCGAGCCGTCCGGTGCACCGCCGCTGCAGGGAAACCTGGACGGCACCACCGCCGGGCTGCTCCAGTTTGACTTCATCGTGCGCAACGGCGAGCGGCGAACCGCGGAGCACGACAACATCGGCGCCGCCGACGTGGGCGCCCACGCATGGCTCCGGTTTGTCGAGGGTTGGCTTCGGGACGGCAGCGCCGTCATCGTCGACCCGTACGCCGACCTCGGCCTCGAGCGCGAGTAGGTCTCGCAGCCCACCTCACGAAAAATCACTTGACGGGCGTGCAGTGTGTGACTACTGTACGCCCGTATGGGTAATCGCACCGGTTCAGCAGACCTTCCGCTCCACGGCGGCAAGGTCCCAAGATGGCTCGCCGACCGCATGGCGCGACTGGGTCGCATCATCGTCGAGGCGCTCGTGGTCGAGTTTGGTCGTGACGAGGTGCTGCGCCGGCTCGCACATCCCTTCTGGTTCCAGTCCCTCGGCTGCGTCATGGGAATGGACTGGCACTCCTCGGGCATCACCACGAGCGTGGTGGGCGCGCTCAAGCGCGGATTGAGACCCGTGCAGGACGAGCTCGGCATCTATGTCTGTGGCGGCCGCGGCAAACACTCGCTCAAGACCCCGGAAGAACTCATCGAGGTCGCCTGCCGTACGGGCGTCCCCGGGGACACCCTGGCCAGGACGAGCAAACTTGTCGCCAAGGTGGACTCCGCGGCCGTCCAGGACGGCTTTCAGCTCTACCTGCACGCGTTCGTGGTCGCCGCGGACGGCAAATGGACCGTGGTGCAGCAGGGCATGGACCCGGCCCAGAAGCTCGCCCGTCGGTACCATTGGCTGTCGGAAGGGCTGGAGAGCTTTGTTGACGACCCGCACACGGCCATCGAAGGGCAGGCCCGCGTCGGAGCCCTGCGAAACCTGGTGGATGGGCGCGCGTCTGCCTGTCGGGACGCGAGCGTCGACGTCGTCCACTCCGGACCGGACCGAGCCCTGGACGCCATCCGGGACGTGCGACCCGCGCGGGTGAGGCCGCAGACCGACCTGTTCGATCTGCCGAGCCGGAGCGGACCGGCGCGAGACGCAGCCCATCACCATCTTGTCATGCCGTTTCACCATGACGTTCGCCCCAAGGACGTTCGCGAGCGCCGCCTCCATGCGACGCTCGCCGCCGCCGCGGAATCGGGCTGCGAGACCTTTGAGGAGCTGCTGCTGGTTCCCGGCGTGGGGCCCCGGACACTGGAGTCGCTGGCGATGGTCTCCGAGATCATCTACGGCGCGCCCAGCCGATTCTCGGACCCGGCGCGGTTCTCGCTCGCCCACGGCGGCAAGGACGGCGCGCCCTTTCCCGTGCCCCTGGCGGTGTACGACCAGACGCTGAACGTGATGCGCAGCGCTGTCGACGCCGCGCGCCTCGGCAACGACGACAAGCTTGCCGCCATCCGCAGGCTGGACGACCAGGCGCGCAGTGTAGAACCGTTCGTGTCCGGCCCCGGAGTCCAGGCTTACATCGACCACAACAAGCGCATGTCGCCCCACTACCGCGGCCGCACGGTCTTTGGTTGGGCCCGAGAGTTCACGGCGGAGGAGGCGGAGGCTGCGTCGCCGGGGGGCGTCAGCGAGCAGTTGGCTTGAGGCGGCGCTGCTCGGGACTGACGACGAGGGAGCCGAGCGTGACGCCGCGTGGCGAGCTCTCCTCGAGCCAGCGCCAAAGACTCGGGGCGGGCAGCTGGCCGTCGAGTGCGCGCCGGTAGTGCTCGACGAGCGGGGCGACCTGCTCGCCGGTTTGGTCCAGGAGTTCGATGCGGAACAGGCGGTAACCGGCCTGGAGAAAGTCCGGCAGGTGCGACGCGCCGCTCTGCGCTTCGGCGTTGAACACGGTGTTGCGGCAACCCATGTCGGCGAGCACCACGTGGTCGCGTCCATTGAGGTCGCGAAGTCGTACGTCGTGTCGCTCGCAGGGGGCGCCGCAATTGCTGCGGTTGTCGCCCGAACTCATGAAGCGGCAGAAGACGCAGTGCTCGGTGTGGAACACGGGGAGGTGATGATGAACGATGAGCTCAAGGGACGCGGCGTGACCGGCGCGGGCCAGCTCGCACAATTGTGGGGCGTTGAGGTCATGCGTGGGTGCCAGTCGGCGCAGACCGCGACCAAGGAGAAAGTCTACCGTGTCAGCGTTGGCCGCGTTGAGCGAGAAGTCGCCGTACAACGGGGGCACCGGGGTGTCCTCCAACGCCGTCAGCGTGTGCAGAAGCCCGAGGCCTCGGACCAGAATCGCGTCGGGACCGAGACCCAGGAGAAAGCGCCAGATGCGCTCCTCTTTGGGCTTGAGCACGCGCGGCGCCGCCACCACAGCGCGGCGTCCGGCCGCCTGTACGATGTCGACGGCATCGCGAAGGCCTTTGAGCTCGAGAAAGTCGAGCTGCACCTCGGACACCGCGTCCACCTGACACGCCGCGGAAGCTTGCTCCACGGTTCGGCACAAGACGGTCAGCGCTGGCGCCCGCAGCGCCGCCGCCAGCCCGTCGCCCGTGGAGGCAACCGGTGCATCAACGGCCGAGGCGAACGGTCCATCGCCACGGGAGACAGCGGGCCCGTCGGCCGCCGCGGCGACCTGGCCTTCGACCGTCGGCGCAGGCCGGAGATTCCAGCGGCTGCGGAGGCGCAAAGCGTCGCCGAGGGCCTCTGCCGCCCGGCGGCGCACGTCGTTGAGCGCACTCTTGGGGAGAAAGAGGCTCCCTTCCAGCGCGCAGCTGACCTCGCCGAGCCGAAATGTGGTGTCCCCAAACTTGTCGAGCGCTGCGCGCAGCTTGTCTCCATCCAGACCATGCTTGGTCGCGGGGGCGAGCGCGAGCGTGGACGTGGCGCTGGCCTGGGTCCCGTCCGGTGCCGTCAGGGTGAGGGTCAGCGGCCCACCGTCGGAACCGCTCACCGTGGCGCCGATCTTCAAGCGGCGGTCGGCGCTGGCGAGGACCTTCTGGATGTTGGCCTCTACAGCCTCATCGCGGTTCTTCCAGACCAGATTGCCGACGGAGACGTCGCGAAGAGGGAAGTTCCGGGCAAAACGCAGCTCCACGCGGCCGCGCGTGGAGTCGCCATCGACCTTGCCACCGGCGGCAAAGACCTCCCAGACCTTGCCGCCAGCCTCGTCTTCCTGTGGCCGTCCGGCGTCAAAGACCACACCGTCCCCGGCCTTGATGGGGCCCTCCAGGCGCAGAAACACGCCGCGTTCCGTGACCGCATCCACACGACCAACACAGACCCCACGGTGACGCGGATACCGGCCTTTGACGAGCTCCTGGTGGCGCACGCCGGCCAGGAACCCCGGCGCGAACCCGCGGGAGAACACCATCTGGAGGTCGTGCAGCTCCCTGTCGCTGAGCCGGGATGCGCGGCCCTCCCACGCAAGATCCACTGCCTGGCGGTAGGTCCGCGTCGTCAGTGCGACGTACTCCGGCCCCTTGAGTCGGCCCTCAATCTTGAAGCAGGAGACCCCGGCATCGACGAGCTCGGCGATCTGGTCGGCGCCCATCAGATCCTGGGGAGACAGGAGGTATTTTACGTCCTCCAGGTCGCGCTGGACCCCGTCCACGATCAGGTCGTAGGGCAGCCGGCAGGCTTGCGCGCACTGGCCCCGGTTCGCGCTTCGCCCGCCCCACGCCTCGCTCGAGAAGCACTGGCCCGAGTAGGAGACGCACATGGCGCCGTGCACAAAGACTTCCAGCTCGACGTCCGTCTCCTCGGCGATCTTCCGAATGTCCGTGGCGGTCAGTTCCCGCGCGAGAACCACCCGTTCGACGCCCATGGCAGCGACCACCTCCGCGCCCTGCGCCGAGGTCACCGTCATCTGGGTCGACCCATGGATCGGCATGTCCGGAGACATCGCGCGCAGGCGCCGGACGATGCCCAGGTCCTGGACGATCACCGCGTCGACGTCGGCCTCGACGATGGCCCGCAGCACCGCGTCCGCCCGCTCCAACTCCTCGTCGAACACCAGGGTGTTGAACGTGACAAAACCCTGTGCTCCGCGCTCGTGGAGCCACCCCATGACCTCGGGCAGCTCCTCGGGCGTGAAGTTCGCCGCCCGGGCCCGCGCGTTGAAGTCCGACAGGCCAAAATAGACGGCGTCGGCGCCGCTGTTTACGGCTGCCTTCAGCTGTGGCCAGCCACCGGCGGGCGCGAGGATTTCAGGTTTTTTGGATGCTCTCACGAGCGGAACATAACAAACGCGACGTCAGGCCGCCAACGAACGGGTGCGCTCGCGCTGCGAGCGGCGCCAAACGGTGGCACCGTCGGACCCACATGGCACTTTCACGGACGACTACCACGACGTGCAAGGACACTACACATCCGAGGACACAACCAAGCGCGCAGGCCTGACACCCTCGATGGTGGGCGACTCAAAGTGGCCGCGGATGATCTCGCCCCAATTGGCCTGGGACTTCAGATGGGCCAGCACCGAGTTGAGCCCCCATTGGAGGCGGTTGAGCAACAGCCAATTGGAGGGCATCGCCGTGCGCAACTTGTTCGGATTCTTCCAAAGCATCAGGTCGTACGACTGTTTGACGTACTCGTTGTCGTACCGGAACCCGCGCTCCAGAAACGGTTTGTAGAGGTAGTGCATGACGCGCCACTGGTAGTCGTAGTCAAACTTGCGGTCGCCGGCGTCCACAAAGCCCACACCGACCAGCGCGTCCGGAAAATCGCGACGCCGACCGTCCATCACACTGAGTGCAAGCCGCTTCCAGCGCGTCACGAAGTCCGCGTCAAACACCTTCACGCAACCGTAGTCGAGAAAGGTGACGCGCTCCTCCCCGGGGTGCAGCAGGTAGTTTCCGGGGTGGGGGTCTCCATTGAACATGCTGTGCCGAAAGATGGTGTGAAACGTCACGTCGAAGATGATTCGCCCCACTGCGTCGCGTTCCGCCTGGCTGGCGCCCTCGGCGAACTCGTAGAACCCCACACCCTCCACAAACTGCGTCGTCAGTATCTTCTCGGCGCAGCGGTCCGCCACCACCGCAGGAACTCCCGCGTCGTCGCGCCCGTCGAGCAACGCCGCGAACGCACCCTGAAACCCCGCCTCCTGAAGGTAGTCGCACTCCTCGGCCATCCGCGCCCGAAGCTCCTCGACCATCTCATTGGAGCTCATCGCGGTGCCGACGGTGCCAAACACGGCAAACCGCTTCAGGTTGCCCAGATCAATCTCCAGCGTCCGCGCGATATCCGGGTATTGCACCTTCACCGCCAGGACCTCGTCTCCGCGGGTGGCGCGGTGGACCTGACCGATGGACGCGGCGGCGAACGGGTCCAGGTCAAACGTATCGAACAGCGACCCGAGACTCCCGCCGAGCTCCCGCTCCACACAGGCGCGCACGACCTCCTCGTCCAGCGGCTTGCTGCCACGCTGCAGCTTGCGCAGCACGCGCTGGGCGTTCTCCGGCATGGACCCATCCAGGTAGGACACCATCTGGCCCATCTTCATGGTCAGCCCCTTGAGGTTGTCCATGCGCGCGACGAGCTGCTCGGCGGCCGCCAGCGCGGCAGACTCGTCCATCGTTCCGCCGTCGCGCTCGAGAGCCGTGTTCACGACCTTCTTCATCGCCGCGCCGCCGAGCGACGCCGCCATGCGGCCCGTCTGGAACGTTCGCGACGCCCACCCCGTGGTCAGCTTTTTCATCTTGTCTTTCATGCCCGGGCATCCTGCCCCGACCCATCCGCCAGATCCAGCCACAGACTTAAGATCGCTTTCAGGCCCGCCGCAGCTACACCTCGGATACGTTGCGCGCATCCAGGGAGCGCGCCATGAACCTAAATTTTGTTGTTGTACTTGTCGTCGTCGTCTTGCTCGCCGGACTTGCCTCGTCCTCGTCGCTGTCCGCGCAGGTACCGCC
>CALBXO010000407.1 GCA_937890335.1 uncultured Pseudomonadota bacterium
CGATCGCGGCGCTGGGCTTCGGGCTCAACTACGCGCCGTACCGGCTCGTCGGCATCCTCTCGGTGCGCTTTGCGCGGGAGGAGGACGATATGATCGCCACCGCCAAGGTGCTGGGCTCCCTGATGTTCTTCCCGCTCTTCTGGGCATTGGCGGCCGTCGGCCTCTGGTTCGCCGCGGCGCCATGGGCGGCAGCCGCGGCCCTCGTTCTGGGGCCCGTGACGGGCCTTGCGGTGTTGGTCTTTTCCGAGCGTTTTGGCAGCGCGATTTCGGCAGCCAGGGGCCTCGCGGTGTTCACCCGCCGACGCGAGGCCTACAATGACGTGGTCTCGCGACAGGCCGCGGTCCGCGAGCGCATCAACGCCCTCGCGCGGCAGCTCTCCGCCTGATCGCGCCCGCTACTTCTGGCTCGCGCGCAAGCTGCGGACCGCCTCTCGGATGGTGGGTTCACGCTCGGCCATCTTCGCGGCCAACTCGGAGCAGAGCGCAAAATCGCGGACCACGACCTCGGACTCGGGGGGCTCTCGGAATGGGATGCGAGCCCGTTTCAGGGTCAGCTCACCCGCCCATGGCACCAGCAGCGTCTCGGAACGTCCAGGCGCACTCAACAGCGCCACCGCCGCGCACCCCGTCCCTTTGTGGACCAGCAGCACACCGAGCGATACGCCCTTGCAACCCGCCTGGGGGCACACGCGCTCCGGCGCGGGCCGAACGTCCTGCGCAAATCCCATCATCTCGACGTCTGCCACCGCCTCAAGGCGTTTCTGAATCGCGAGCGCGTTCTGTGTTCTCGCGCCCGCCGGGTCTGCCGGGATGATCCGCGGCCAGAGAATGGTCACACCGCCAGAGTCGCCGGGCGACGCGCTCACGCGTACGTCCGACCTCAGCGCGGGGCGGTCGATGACCTCTCCCGCGGCGGCTGGCTTGCCGGCGGTCGGGGCCTCGGGTGTCTTGAGGTTGGCGGTGGGCGAGGGCGCGTCAGGTGACGCGGCGACCGGCGGGGTCTCCATCGCGGCGCGCTCGGCCGCTGGAGAAGGCCGCTGGGTTGCGGTGGTGCAGGCGCTGAGGGTCAGCGCAGCGAGAACGAACAGCGCGCGGTTCATGCGGCCTCCATAGGGGATCGGTTGACGACTCTGGACTCGTGCCGACTTTGAACCCGTTCCCGGCCGGACGCAAAACCGGGCCGGCAGGAGGGGGCGATGTCCGTCAAGTTCATCGACTACTACAAGGTGCTCGGCGTGAAGCGCGACGCCACCCAGGACGAGATCCAGAAGGCCTACCGCAAGCTTGCGCGGAAGTATCACCCGGACCTCAGCAAGGAGGCCGACGCCGAGGACCGCTTCAAGGAGCTCGGCGAGGCCTACGAGGTGCTCAAGGACGCCGAGGCGCGCGCGCGGTACGACCGGTTTGGACGTGGTAACCACGCTGGCCAGTCGGTCCGACCGCCGCCGGGTTGGCAGGGCCAATCCTGGGGTGGCGATCCAGGGGACATGGGCGGGTTCTCCGATTTCTTCCGTACCTTCTTTGGCGACCGCGCCCCGAGCGGCTTCCGGCGCGAGGTCAATTTTCAGGACGACCCCTTCGCGCCGGGCTGGGACCAGCGACCGCCGGAAGAGCGCGCCGAGGTCGCAGTGGGGTTGCGCGAGGTGTTCTCCGGAACGCAGCGCGAACTGATCATGCGACGCCGGGAGCCGACGCCGCACGGTGGGTGGCGCGATGTGGAGAACTCCGTGACCGTGCGCATCCCTGCGGGCGCGACCGACGGCACGGTGCTGCGGCTGCGCGGGCAGGGCGGGCATGGCCCTACCGGCCAGAAGGGCGACCTGCTGCTGACCGTGCGTGTCCAGCCCGACCCGGAGTTCCGACTCGAGGGCCACAACCTCCATGTGGACATCGAGGTGGACATCTGGGACGCGGTGCTGGGCGCGGAGGCACAAGTCCCAACGCTGGACGGCCCCGTCACCACAAAGGTGCCGCCCGGGATCCAACCTGGACAGAAATTGCGGCTGCGCGGTAAAGGACTGCCCAAGCGCAAGGGCGGCCCCGGCGACCTCTACGCGCACATTACCGTGCGGATTCCGAAGAAGGTTTCGGACCGCGCGGCGACCCTGTGGCGCCAGCTCGCCGAGGAATCCACAGATGAGTGATCCGGAACTCGAACCGACACAGACCGAGGCTGCCGAGTCCGGGGAGACCGCGGCGTCGCCGGTGGCGCGGCCCCGGTACATCGGGGACCTGTTTGACATGCTGGCCGACGACTACGACGAGATGCGCGGCGAAGTAGGCTGGGATCCCTGGCCGCATCTGCGGGCCGCGCTCGGCACCGGGACACTGGATGACAAATTGATCCTGGACGTCGGCTGCGGCACGGGCGAAGTCGCAGGTCAGCTGATCGAGCGGGGCGGGAGCGTCATCGGTGTGGACGCGTCTCCGCGCATGTGCGAACTGGCCGCTGCGCGCGAACCCGCGATGCGGTGTTTTGTCCACGCGCTCGGCAGTGGCCCCATGCCCTTTGAGGACGACATCTTCGACGTGGTGATCGCCCTCGGCTGCGTGGAGTTTGCCGCGGATCCTGCGGCCGCCTGCGCCGAGCTCGTGCGGGTCGCCAGGCCCGGCGCGACGATGCTGTGGGTCACGGAGCTGTGCGGCAACGACTGCGCCGCCGGTGGGCGACAGGACGTGGTCCTGTATGAGGAGTGGCGCCGCTACCGCCTCACGTTCTCAGACGCGGTCGACGTGGCCGAGGGCCTTCTGACGGGTGTCACAAACGTCCGCGTGCCGGGCTATGTGCACGACGACACCGGTGAGCGCGTGGTCTACCTGCGCACGATCGGCCGCAAGCCGGGAACAACTCCTGCGGCGGCTTGAGTTCCACGTAGTGAGCGTTCATCCTCTCCACAGAGCACTCCGGAGGAACTGATGGTACGAGTTGCTGTCGTCACGACGTTGACGGCCTTCCTGATGTCGGGCTGCTGTTCGGAAGAGCAGACCGACACCCCGCCCGCCCCGATCCCGGCACCCAGCGCCGAGGTGAAGTCCGATCCCGTCCCGGCCGTGGCCCAGACGGACCCAGTCGCGGAAGCCGGAGGCGACGACGCTGAGGCGGAGGCGGCAGCCAAGGACGACGAGCTTCCTCCAGCGCTTGGCGAGGAAGGGGCCGAGCCGCTGCCACCCCAGGAGCCTGTGGACATTCTCTACGAGCTCGAGGCCGACAAGGTCGGGGACAAGCTCGAGCTGGCCGGCTGGAAGCTCGACGGTGGCGCCGCAAAGATTGACGGCGGCAACCGGTTCGAGGCGAGCAAGGACAAGGGCAAGGTCAAGATCGAACTCGTGAACTTCGAGACCAACGAGCTGGCCGACAAGTACATGTACAAGATCGAGAAGAACAAGGACGCTGTCCTTGGGCGCAACAACACCAAGATGGTCGCCGTCATACCCGGCAAGGGCACGACGCAGACCGAGGCCAACTCCGTCCTTCAGACGCTGATGGCCGTACCCAAGAACCCCACCGAAATGCTGATCGATCCCGAGACCGGCGAGGCCGCAGACGGCGCGGGCGGGGCCGTGGTCCCAGCCGCGCCGGCAGACGGCCCGGCGGCCGGCGTGGTCGGTGAGGAAGGTGGCGCTGCTCCCCCCGGCGGCGAAGAGGTGCCGACCGGGGAAATGCCGAAGTGACCGAGGTCCTTCTGCACCTGGTTCGGCACGGGCAGACCACTTGGAACGCCGAGTCTCGGCTGGCCGGGTGGACCGACGTTCCGCTCACAGAGGCCGGTCGCGCACAGGCCGCTGGGCTCAAACCAATCTTGTCGGCGCGCGCATTCGACCAGGTCTGGGCGTCTGATCTTCGCAGGGCGGTGGACACCGCCGAGCTCGCGTTTGGCGAGCCGCAGCAGGACGAGCGCCTGCGCGAGATGCACTTTGGGGAGCTCGAGGGCGCTAGTTGGCCCGAGCTGGCCGCAAAGTGGCGCGAGCCGCTGAGCCGCTTCGCTGGTTTTGAGCCGCCGGGCGGCGAGTCCATCGAGGTCCTGGGTACCCGTCTGGCGGACTTCGCCGACACGCTCGAGCCCGGCAACCACCTGATTTTCACCCACGGCGGCGTCATCCGCTGGTTCATGCACGGCCTCAGCGACCACCCGTTCGTCGGCAACGGCACCGTCGTCACCCTGCGCTGGTCATCGCCGCGCGAGGTGTTGAAGGTAGAGGCGCTCTGATCTTGGTTCGTGGGCTTTGGCCGTGAGGTGACACTGTGTCAGATTTGTACCCGGTCCTCGCTACCCTCGGCATGCTCAGCGTGGTGCTCACGGGCGTTGGGTTCCTCGTTCGCCACCAGATGCGCAAACAGGACGCCGCGGCTGAGGCGTGGGAGGCGGCCCGCGAGCGTCTTGGCCTGGCCGACGCAGGTCTCAGCGAGACGTCGGGTGCCTTCGACTACACCGAGCGCGGCATGGCGGGAGAGTTTGACGGCGTCGACGTGATGCTGCGGGTCGTGCACGCGCCCACGGACACGGCGAAGTACCGCACGGAAGGGACGGCGAAACTCGGGCATCGGCTCCCGTTTCAAGTCTCCGGACGCGGCCTCTTCACTGTCGGAGGTCTGCCCACCGGCGACGCTGCATTTGACGCGGTATACCACGTCAAGGCCAAGGACGGCGTCGCAGTGGGCCTGACGCCCTCGGTCCGCGCCGCGTTCCTCGCGCTGCGTTCCTGCTCGTCGGACTTTGAGTTTGACGGCGAGACGCTGAAGTTCCGCGAATCGGGGGACTGGGAAGACGCCAGCCGCGCCGAAGCCGCACTCAAAGCCATGGCGCAGGCCATTCACGCGCTGCGCGGTTCCCCCACCGCAGAAACGGCGCGCGTCCCCGCGTCGGAGCCAGTCGCCGGCAGCGGCGTGACCCTCCCCGAATTCAATGCCCACCCCGATGGTGGCGAGCAGGAGGGGTCAGACGCGGAAGCCGCGAATGAGCGCGATGTGGCGTCCGAACACCGTCACGAAGTGGCGCAAAGCTGGAAGTGACCCGGCAGACATCTCATCCGGCGCCAGCGCGATGCGCGAACCGTCCGGGCGTGAGGGATCCCCGGCAGCTGCTCGGTCGTTCGACACGTCGACCCTGACATTACCGTGCAGCCGCGACCGAAGCCGAAACCGCTGTGGTGACGGGTTGCGCGTGGGTGCTCGCGCGCCCGACAAGGACATAGTCGGCGGCAAACTCCGTCTTCACCTCTCCGTTGTCGTCGCAGAGCCAGCCCATGGGCTTCTTGCGCGGCACTCTGACCTGTTCCACCGGCTCATACGTGCGGAAGACAAGATCCCAGAGGGGGCTCGTCACCCCGTGGTTGTGGCTGGGGCGCGTGAAGTGATGGGCCAGGTGATGTTTGCGCACGTAGCGCGAGTACGGGTTGCGGGGCGGGTGCGTGTGGATGCGGCGGTGGAGGAATTCGTACCCCGCGTACGCGACCAGAAAACCTACGGTGTACGTCGCGCCCCCCGCCCACCCAAACAGCCACATGGCTGTCGGTGCCATCAGCACGGTGGCGGCGCCCGCCGCCTGCAGCTTGTGCAGTGTCGGCGCGAAGTAACGCGCGTCCTTGTGGTGACTCAGGTGCTCGCGCGAGAAGCGGTTGCGACCCTTGCCCCAATGGCCCCACCAGTTGTGGAGCGCGTACTCGGCGAAGCTCCACGTGAACATTCCAGCCAGAAACAA
>CALBXO010000408.1 GCA_937890335.1 uncultured Pseudomonadota bacterium
GCGCCGGAGCCGTTGGGGTGGTTTGGTAGGTAGTGACATCAGGAAATGGGGTGCCATCGACGCGGTACTGTTCGACATGGACGGCACCCTCATCGACTCCGAAGGCCTCACGGAGCTCACCGTCGTCCAGTTGATGTCCGAGCGCGGCGCCGACCCCGGCGCGATCCTGGACTTCACCGTCTTCCACGGCGTCACGTGGCAGCGCATCTCCGACGCACTCCAGAAGCTGTACCCCCACCATCGCGCGCCAGACGTTCCGGAGCTCGAGACCCGCTTCCTCCACCTGCTCAAGACGCACGGGCCGGAGGAGGTTCCGGGCGCCACCGCGGCCGTGCGCGCTGGCGCGGCCCACGGCGCAGTCGCGCTGGTCACCTCCAGTGGACAGGTCAGCGCTGGGTTCGTCCTGGATCGCCTCGGGCTCGCGCAGGTGTTCTCTGTTCGCGTCTGCGCGGAGGACGTACAACGCTCCAAACCGGACCCACAGGGCTACGCGCTGGCGGCGGCGCGGCTGGGCATCGCGCCCGAGCGCTGCCTGGTGTTTGAGGACAGCGTCGCTGGCCTGACCGCCGGTCGATCAGCGGGGATGACCACCATCGCCATCACACGCGGAAAGCCCGCCTCCGACGCAGCCGTTGCCGCCACACTGGCGGACCTGTGCATCCGTGATTTCAACGAGCTGCCGGCGGACTTCTTTGTCCAGCTCGGCACGGGAGCTTCCGCGTTGTGACCGATAAACTGCCCCAGAAAGTACGCGTCTGGCGCGTGCGCGTAATGACGGCCACATGGCTGTCGTACGCCGGCTTCTACTTCTGTCGGAAGAACTACTCCATCGCCAAGTCCACGCTGCTGGACACGCTGCAGATCTCCGCCTCCGAGATCGCCCACGTCTTCACTGCGTACCTCGTGGCCTACATGCTCGGGCAGTTCATGACGAGCTACCTGGGCCGGAAGACCGCGTTGCGAAACCTGCTCCTTGGCGGCATGGCGCTGAGCCTGCTGTGCAACGTCGTGTTTGGCTTCAACACGCTGCTCGGACCCGCGGGGTACTGGCCCCTTGTGCTGTTCATGGTCCTCAACGGCTTCGCGCAGGCCACCGGCTGGCCGGGCAATGTCGGCATGCTCGGCAACTGGCTACGCCGCAAGGAGCGCGGCCGCTACATGGCCGGGTGGGCCACCTGCTACCAGATCGGGAGCGTCCTGGCGAAGACGTTCGCCGCGTTCATGCTCGCCATCGGTGGCGCCATCTGGTCGTTCTGGGGCGCGGCGATCGTCCTGTTCGCCGTCTGGATATTCTTCTACTTCAACGGCAAGGACCGCCCCGAAGACGTCGGGCTCGACCCCATGATCGAGGAGGTGGAGGTCGCAGCTCCGGTGCTCAAGCCCGGAGAGGTGAAGGCCAAGACCTACCTGGGTTGGTCGCGAAACACCGCTCTGAGCGTCCTCTTCATGGGGATGGCGTACTTCGTCTTCAAGTTCCTCCGCTACGCGCTGGACAGTTGGTCGCCGCTGGCCATCGAATCCCTCTTTGGCCTGGAGGCATCCGACGCGGGCTTTGTGTCCACGGCCTTCGACTGGGTGGGGTTCCTCGGCGTGCTCGCAGGCGGATTCATCTCGGACCGGTGGTTCAAGGGACGCCGCTACCAGACCGTGATTCTCATGACCGTGGGCATGCTGGGGGCGTTCATCTTTTTGGCGACCGCCGGCGTCAGCTCATTGCTGATGTTCGGCATCGGTCTGTCACTGTGCGGTTTCATGCTCATGGGCCCGGACTCACTTCTGTCCGGGGTAGGCGCAGTGGATGTGGGCGGCAAGCAGCAAGCCGTCGTGGCGGCGGGCATCATCAATGGCCTTGGCTCCATCGGGCCCATCTTTCAGGAAGAGCTCATCGGCTGGATCGTGACCCACCACGGGCACCAGGCGTCGTTCTACCTCTTGATCGCGGTCGCCCTCGCAGGCGTAGTGGCCACTATGTACTTGGGATACCGGTCGCGACGGGGTCTATCGACCCTCTGAGCGGGCCACTGCGGCGCACGAGCCGTCGATCGCGGCGGGGTCAGCCCTCGGTCGCCGCCTTCTTGGGTACCGAGACCTCGCTCGACGAATCGAGCTGAGCGCCCACGGAATCCGGCGGGACCGTAAACTCCGCCACTGTCGCGATCGTGTCCTGCCCCGTGGCGGCATACGAGTCCAGGTCGTCCGGCAGGATCGTGTCTTCCGTGGGCGGTGCGTGGCTGCTCGCCAGCACCTCACAGAAGTCCGTCTCGGCCGCGTCGCCGGGCAGCAGCACCGCCCCGACGGGTTTTGTGACGAAGCGATCTGAGAGCGCGGCGGCCAGGCTCGCTGTGGCAACCAGCCGCCCGCGACCCGCCTGTCCGACCAGGGCGAGCGCACGCTCGACACCATCGCCAAAGGCCGCGTAGTCGACGCGACCCACGTCGCGGCCGCCGACCGTACCCCATGCGACCTCACCTTCGGCGATTCCGGCGCGCATGCTGAACGTCGCCGCGCCGCCCGACATCGGCTCCGCGAGCCGCGACCGAGCCGCCAGACACGACGCCACGGCCGCTTCGCCATGTTCCACTCCGTGAAACACAGCGCGGAATCCGCCGGGCCGCAGGCTCCCGAGTGCGCCCTGACGGGACGTGAACTCAGGCAGAATCCGCTCGTAGAACTCGTTGAGAAAGAGCAGCGCTTTGGCAACGCTGTGGCGCTCCAGGTATTCGTTGAACCCGTCTACCAGGACCTCGACGACCGTAGCATCGCCCAGATCCTGCGCCGCAAGCTGGCCGTCATCGCCGGCGAGGGCCACCAGTCGGTCCGCCATCCCACCGCCGACGAACAGCCGCAGGATGGACGCCTCCTGCTCCGAAACCAGCGTGCGCCGCAGCACCCGCACGGTCTGGAGCGTCTTCATGATGGTGGTCTCCAGGTCCTTGAAGTCCACGGGCTTGGTCACAAAGTCAAAGGCGCCGCGGTTCATCGCGGTCCTGAGGTTTGCCATGTCCCCGTACGCGGACGCGATGATCACGCGGACCACCGGATTGACGTCCCCCACCTTGGACAGAAAGGTCAGCCCGTCCATCCGAGGCATGTTGATGTCGGTGACGACCACATCCACGTCGGGATTTTCCCGCAGCACATCGACCGCTTCAACCCCGTCTCCGGCGAAGAGCAGCTCAAACTTCCCAGAGCGCCGTTGGCGGCGAAACCTCTGTTTGACCAGCTCGACCATGTCGGGCTCGTCGTCCACGAAGAGGATCTTCGCGGTGCGTGTGGACGCAGCCTCCGCGATGCCCATCAACGCCGATGCCATCTCCGGGGCAGACCCAAACCGCCCGGCAGGGTCCCGAGACAGCGCCTTGGCAAAGAACGCGTTGAGCTCCGAGGGCAGGTCCGGCGCAAGCGACGTAATTGGCGGCACGTCCTCCATGCAAATCTTGTAGAGCATCAGCGGCACGCTACCGCCCTCAAACGGCAGGCGCCCGCAGAGCATCACATAGGCCACCATCGCCAGCGACCAGAGGTCTGAGCGGTGATCGCACGGCTCGCTGGCCGCCTGTTCGGGGCTCATATACCCCGGCGTCCCGAGCAGCCTCGAGCTGTCCTCGGTGGGCTCGGCGCGCGCAGCCTCGACCAACCCAAAGTCGAGGATCTTCACCACTTCGCGGCCGGCCAGCTTCTCCAGGAAGATGTTTCCGGGCTTGAGGTCGCGATGCACGACGCCGGCCTGGTGCGCGACACCGAGCGCCCGCGCCGCCTGCATCACGATTCCGGCGATGGAGCCCAGCGGAATCCTCGAGCTGCGGTCGAACCGCGTCTTGAGGTCCTCGCCCTGCAGCAGCTCCATGACGATGAACGGCTCGCCGTCGTCGATGCCGTAGTCGTAGATGCGCACCACATTGGGGTGGTGGAAACGCGCAATCGCCAGCGCCTCGGATTCAAACTGTACCCGTGCCCGCCGGGACCGAACCTTCCCGCCCAGCATGAGCTTGACGGCCACGCGCCGCTCGAGCTGAATGTCCCGTCCCAGCCAGATCGCGCCCATGCCTCCGCGGGCGATCTGCGCTTCGAGCGCGTAGCGATTTCCGAGCACGCGTGGGGACATATCGTGACGGTACGTGGACCCGCCGTGGGGGTCAACGATGGCGGGCAGCAACGGCGCCCGGGACTACCAGCTGGCGGGCCAGCGGGAGCTCATATTGCAGGGGTAGGCCAGGCTCATCCGCCAATGCGCCAACACCTGGAACGAGCCGAGCACGGACACGTCGATGCCCGGCGCGTCTCGCCCCGCGGGGAAGGTCCCCGTGGGCAGCCCCGGCACAAACGCATTGTCGATGTGAATGCGTGTCTCGAGTGGCCGGATGACCGCGTCATCCCACTTCTTGTCAAAGTCGGAGCAGACCGGGAACATCCCCACGCCGGCGGGCAGCATGGAGACCAAAGGCTGCACCATCACCCCGGTCTCCGGCCGGCAGTACGGCTCGAAATTCGGCATCTGCGCCAGCGGCACATAGTCCCCTTTCGGCGTGAAATCCAAGCCGATAATCCGCTTGCCGTCGGGATCGTGCACGGCCCAGGTGTTCTCGGTCACAGACATCGTCGCCATCTGTTTGGCCAGCCCCCAGCCCAGCCTGCCGCCGAGCGTCGCAAGGAAGTTGTCCAGGTATAGATTGGGCATGAAGAAGAACGGCCCGAGCGGCGCGGACCCGGGGTAGCCGCGGGTGACATAGGTGAACGGGACCCCGACGATCTGCTCGTGGTAGGTCATGTCGGGCAGCAGCGTCGGGATTGTCATATGCGCCCGAATCATCTCCTGGAAGAAGAAGCTGACCGGGTGGGTGCCGGGCGGCGTCAGGTCTTGCGGGCCCAACTCCAGCCCAAACGGCAGGAGATTGCGCACGTACTCGGAGGGCAGGACCAGCGTCGCGCCACGGATGATCCCGTTTCCGACCAGGTTGATGTAGCTCAGCGGCGTCAACGGTTGCATCAGCAATCCCTCCTCTTCTTGATCCTCGCCGGGTCAGCCCCGACATAGAAAGCCTTCCACGAATCGCGCCTCGGGAACAGGTGGTTCCACTCGCGCCCCAAGATGTCTCTGGGCACGCTGTAGTTGGGTTCCTGTGCGGCTTTGGCCAACGTGGCCAATACCGCGTCGCGCTGGCACCGGTACGCACCACGGGCGGTCTCGATGACCGCTCGCAGCTCGCTGTCGTCGGCCGTCTTGCGCACCTTCCACTCCGCCTCGAAGTCCTCGTCGGCGAGGATGTGTGTCAGGGCGGCTTCCAGCGTCTCCACCTGGTGACTGTCGGGCGGTGGATAGGTCGCGTCGACGTCAAATCCGAGGCCCAGACCGGCCTGCTTGAGCAGTTTTCGCGCCTCCGCCACCGTCTTGGAGTGATACGCCGCCTCCACCTGACTTCGCGAGAGGGCCAACGCCTCCAGCATGCGGATCTTCTCCTCCGCGCTGGCGATGACCCACGGTTGGAACCGCGACAGGCGCGGCTTGGACAGGCGCTTGACCTCGGCGCGGAAGAACCCGATCTCGGTTTCCGCTCGCTCTTCGCGCGGAATGCCCTCGAGCGCGCGGCGGCGGCGGCGATCCAGCGTCGAGCGACGCTCGCGCCACCGCGAGTTCGGGTCCGCATTGCCCCACTCGTGCGCGCAGATCGTGTCGATGACCATCTGCGGGTCGATCGCCTCCACGGCGGCGCGCGCGTCGTCCAGAGACAGCGGCACGCCCACTCTGGCGTGTTGCGACTGCGGGTCGTTGACCACGTCCTTTGCACGGGCCGGATCGCCGTCGTCGATGCGCTCGACCAGCGTCCGCGTCACGTCCGGCTTGTGCTCGCCTGACGGGTCAAAGAACGGGACCCACTCCGGTCCGCGGGGGCGCGGCCGCGTCTTCCATTCCTCGTCCGTCCGGTACCACATCTGCTGACCGAGGTCCTCGCGCCACGCCAGCCGGACCCAGAACGGGCGCACCGGGAACATGATGTAGTCCTGGCCGCCACCCTGCTCGCCGGTCAGCGTCGCCTCGAGCCCGAGCAGGCTGACGATGGGCTGACTTGGGTACTCCTGCACGCGGACGCTGAGCGGCTCCTTGAACGCCCGCATGTCGTGCACGTGATGGATGGTCCGCGGGATGCGCACAATGGACTGGTAGCACGCGCGCTCAGGCTCAAAGACGTCCCGGAACTGCTTCATCGTGAAGATGTTGATGGGGCGCCCCTTGGCCAACAGCTCCAAAGACAGGGCGCGCGCGTTCATGACGCACGCAGGGTTCTCGTAGTGTGTGCGATTCTTACGCTCGATCTCTTCGCGCAGGGCGTCGCTCCATTGGTCCGCCATCCGGTCTGGGTCCGTCTGCGGCTCGATCGCCCCCTTGACGACCTCGAGCACCGCGCGCTGCACCGCCTCCTGGCCCTCCGCCAGCGACGGGATGATCTCGGCGGCCACGCTCAGCACGGAGGACCGCGCCCCCTCCGCAGGATTGATCATCCACGTGGTCTCGGGGTGGTAGAACGTCCCCTTGGTTGTGGGCCAGCCGAGCACTTCTGTGTCGGAGATGGCCGACGTGGTGTCGCCGACATAGGTGAAGACGGGCACCATTCCAATCCCCCGCAGCTCCTCCCCCTCGTACCATTTGACGGGGACGAAGAACGCGGCGTCCTCCGTCACCCAATTGCCAATGTTGTCCGTCGCCGAGCTGATGTCCCCGAAGCTCGTGATGATCAGGTAGACGTACGCGCGCGAGGTCTCTTTGGAGGACCACAACTCAAACCGCACATCCGGGTCTTCCTTGGAGGACAACGGCACGTTCAGGTACCGGTCCAGAAACTCCTGCAGCGTGGCGCGGTTTGCCAACAGGGGCAGCACGCGCATGGTGCTGTTGGTGAACTCAAACGGACCTGTGACGGTCTGCAGAGAGCTGCCGAGCGTCGTGTTGTAGAGCCGGTCTTTGAGCTCCGACACCTCCTTGGTGTCGCCGCCGCTGGGCGGCTTGAGGTAGCTGCCCCCCTCGTCGTCGTGCCAGACGCGGTCAAACGTGCGCCAGCACAGATTCCGGCCGCGCTCGTAGCTCATGTCCACGTCGTACCAGAAGGGCCGGACGGGCTCGAGCTCGACCACGTCAACGCCGTCGCCACGCCACTCGCGGGCCACCTCGAGACCGAGCGTGTCCACGATGGGCAGCGACGGCCATTTGTGGAGGCGAATCGAGTACCCGGCGCTCTGGTCCCCGGCGAGTATGCTCGCGTCACCCAGCATGCCACCACGGTTGAACGACTTGATGACCATATTGGCCGACGTCATCGCCTGGTAGCAGTAGTTCTCCGGGAACGCCGAGTCCCGGAACTGTTTGAAGTTCAAGGTGTTGAACTTCAGCTCCGGCATCGACGGGTCGCGCATGGCGGACATGACGGCGTCCATGCCGGCGCCAAGGTTGGCACCACCAAACGGGGTCGGGGGCGCCATCCCCAGGCCGCGCAGCGTGCCCAGAGCGTCCCAGACTCCCTCACTGGCGGCCTGCGCCAGGTTTCCGCTGATGTTCCACGGCAGGAAGGGGTCATTCAGATCAAACGGAATCTGCACCTGGAGACTCGGCGCGCCGTAGAGCACCTCCAGGTAGACCTGCGGCACCTGTTGTCCGCCCGTATAGAGCTTGCTGAACACAGGTGTGCTCAGGGTTGCGGCACGAACCGGCGCCCGCGGGTCCTGCATCCAATCCGACACCGTGGGGGTCAGGTGTTGGAGCAGCTTGGGCCAACCATAGACCTGCCGTCCCAGGGTCAGCGCGATGTCCGAGTCCACAAAGATGAACGGCGTGGCCCAAACAACCCCGTTGAACACCCACTTGCCGTCCACCAGCCGGTACCACCCCACGGGCACTGCAAACATCACCTCACGCTGCGCCAACCAACCGAGGTTCGCCGCCTGCGCGGCGAGCTTTCCGTAGTCGATCATCATCAGGAACGTGTACGGAACCAGCGCCTGGAACCGGCCCACCTCGGGCGGGATGTCGTTGAGGTATCGGTTGAGCAGGTTCTGGAGTGACGCGATGCTCGAGCGCAGCGGGAAGACCCGCGTGGTCATGTTCTCAAAGTAGAACGGCGGCAGGAGCGGCAGGGAGTTGAACAACCGAGGGTTGCTGAAACGCGGCAGCGACATGGATCAACTCCTGGCGATGACCCAGGCGGGGAGCGCCTGAATGAACTGTTTGTCGCGCGTGTCCGGCAGAGAGCCGTACAGGCGCGAGAACTCGTGCGCCGCCGCGCCGGCGAGCCCGTGGGCCACCTGGCGTGCGTACTCGATGCTTCCGTAGCGGTCCATGGCGTCCCGCACCCATGAGATCTCGCTCATGGCCCGGTCCGCCCGCGGCGTCGCCATCAGGGCCTCGATCCGCTCGCGCTCACCCTGTGTGCAGCTCTCGATCAGGTGGATGAGCATCAAGGTGCGCTTGCCCTCGTAGATGTCACCACCGAGCTCCTTGCCGTACGCCGTGGCGTCGCCGCAGAGGTTGAGCAGGTCGTCCTGGATCTGAAACGCGGTGCCCACCAGGAACCCAAAGCGAATCAGCGGCTCCAGCGGCGCGCGCCGACCCGCGCCGATGAGGGCACCGGTGCGGCTCGGGTGGATGGTGGCCAGCCAGCAGGTCTTCTTGAGGACCATCTCCATGTAGTCCGCCTCGCGCACGTGCATGGCATTGTCACGGCGCCAGCCGAGCTCCATCGCCTGGCCTTCGGCGGACTCGCGGGCCATGCGGATGGTCTCCTCGAGCAGCAACATCGCCACCTCGCGGCCGAGCACCTCGCGGTTGTCCAGCAGGGGGCGCATGGCCAGGAGAGCCAACGTGTCGCCGGCGTTGATCGCCAGGGGAATGCCAGCCTTGATGTGCAGCGCCGGCTGTCCGCGCCGCTGCTCGCTCTCATCCTCGATGTCGTCGTGGATGAGCATGGCGTTGTGCATCAGCTCGATGGAGACCGCGGTGAGCAACGCGTCCTGGGCCGAGCGACCAAACGCCCGCGCCGTGGCCATGCACAATGTGGGGCGCAGACCGCGGCCACCGCGGCGCGGATAGTCCGCGGTGAGATCGTAGAGGTAGGCGCGCGGCTCCGCGTCCGGAAGATAGTCCATCATCCGGGTGCGGACGGCACCGCCGTACTCCGCCATCAACTCGCGGACCACCTGCATGTCAGATGGCGACCTCGACCACGACAACGCGCAGCGTGCCCACAATGTCGCCGGCAGCGTCCGTGACATTGCCGCAGTACACGCCCGGCGCCTGCCGCCCGAAGATCTTGAGCTGGATGCGCACGCCTTCGTCGCCGTGACTGAGCCTGGCGGCCTTGGTGGACAGCCGGGACTTGCCGGCCACCGCGGCGATGGGCCCGAGCGTGAGCTGACCGACGGCCGCCCGCAGCACCGTGAAGCTGACCTGCGCTTTGCGAGAAGCCTCGGACTCCACATCCACGGAGATCGCCTGCGGCGCCGTCTGCACCGGTGCCGCCGGTGCCGCCGGTGCCGCCGCGGTCGCCGCTGTGCCCGCAGTGGTCACAGGGACTCCCGCGAAGACCGCAGCCATGGTGCGCTGCGTCGCGGCGGTCAGCAGTGATCCGGACGGATGGGGCGAGTGGTCTGAATTGGTCGAGGGCGCCGGCGCGTCGGGGATGGCCCAGCCCTTCTCGTCGGTGGCGCTCGATGGCGCCATGTTTGCGAAGACATCGGCGACGGCGTTCGAGCCGGTCGACCGCGTGTCCCACGCCGCTTGCCCACTGCCCCCCATCGCCTGCGCCCACGCGCGCGGGTCAAACAGTGGCATGCCCCAGGGCGAGCCGCCCGTCGCCCCCAATTCCCCACGGCATCGTCGGCATGGACTGGCCGCCGGGCATCCCCTGCATCACCGTCTGCACATTGCGCATATACGTGGTCCACATCTCCTGCCAGAAGCGCATGGCATCGGCGCCGCCCCACTGCCCATCTTGTCCCATCGTCGTATCCTTGGTGTGGGGCGGACACGCGCTCCAGGCCGCCTGCTCCCCTCGTTTCATGTACTCGTCAAAGACCCGGTACGCGTTCCGGACTGCGCTCTCGACCACGCCGTCAGCCTCCCCGTCCGGCGCGGGTCCGGACGCCGACGCAGTGGAAGCTGGGCGGGCCTTCGGCGTGCGGAACGCCATGGGCACATTGCGCACCGGCCCCGTGCGCGCAGGTGTCGGACGGCTTGTGCGACGCGCGGTCGGCTTGGATTTGGGATCGCTCATCTGCCTGACATCCTACGGGTGGTCATAGCCAACGATTGTCTCCAACGGGGGGTAACACGACACCGCGTGGGCGGCGAGCAACCCTGACATCACCGCGGATTCCACGCAGCCCGAGTCCAGCCCGGATTGCGTCCAGTCCCCCGTCACGGTCAAGTTGTCGAAGCTCATGTCCAGCGGAGACAGCCGGTGCTTGACGCTGCCCGGCACCGACAGGGAGTAGCGGTCCGTCGGGTTGACGTTGGCCATCCAGAACTGCGTGTCGAACCTGGCCTCGCCCTGCCTGGCATCGGGCTGGGGCGTCGCGAGAATCTCAAAGCGAAACGTCCCATCAGGGCCGACGCTGCGCGGCCACAGTGCGCGCGCGTCTCTCTTCAGCCACCCGACCGCGTTGCGCCGCACCTGCTCGTGCTGGGCCTCGTGGTAGCTCTCGTCTCGAATGCCCGCCGGGTGCATTGTGTCCGGGAGGACGCTGACCAGATACGCCAGCGCCTTCACGTCGCCCTCCCACGCCTCTCGCGGCAGCAGGTGTCGCATGTCCGCCCAGGTGTCGAACGGCTCCACATACCCGGAGAGGTTGACCTGCGGGTGCGTCCACCCCAGCGCCTCCATGTCCTCGGTCATCCAGACTTGAAACGCCTGGGTCGCCGCGGTGCGCGCGTGCGCGATCATGCGCCGCCAGGGCTCACTGCGTGCGATCAGCTCCCCGCACGTCTGTGGTACCGCACCGACGCCCAGTCCGAGCACGACGAGATCAAAATCCTCTGTGACCCGAAGCGTCCGCCGGCCCTCCTCGCGCGCCTCAAAGGGGGTCTCGAACAGGCGCCCCTCGTCGCGGAGGCGAGCGCCGTCCTCAAGCTGGTCCCAGTCAGGCTCCGACGGGAAGCAGGGCAGACCGTGCACGTCGATGAGCGGCTCGTACTCCGCCCCCGCCACGGTCCGCGCCTGGACCGCAAACTCAAGGGTCGCCACATGGGGCGTCTGCCCATCGTCGGGGCCGAGGCCCACATGTTCCAGCCGGTGGAAGAACTCGAACTTCACCCCGCGCCGCCGCATCACCTCGTACATCGGCGCGAACACGATGTCGCCCATCCCGGCGGTCATCCGCCAGAACAGCGCGCCCCGGTAGGTGAAGAACATCCGCATCGACCCCCGCAGGGCGACACCCGCGGCCAGCTGCGGGCGCTCCACGTCGCCGCCCTCATAGGCGAACACGAGGTCATAGATGCCGCGAACGAAGCCGCAGCGCAGGGACGACTCCGACGCCCCGTGCATACGCAGCCAGTCCAACCACTCGTAGTCGTTGAGGGCGTCAAATCCGCGAGGGTCCAGCGCCAAACCCGTCACCGTAGCGCCGCGAAGGATGGCGAGGATCAGGTCCACCACCTGCCAGATCCGGGTCAGCTCCGGGTCGCCGTGCAGCAGCGCCTGCAGGTTGCGGCGCGCCGCATGGGCGATGGCGTCGAGCAGCGGAATGAGGACGCCGCCCTGCCGATAGGGCTCCGGCGACATCGCCGCCAGCATCACGCGCAGCAGATCGGTCGCCTCAAACAGCGCCGCCGCTGTCGCCAATTGGCCGTAGCGCAACAAGGTATGCACCGCCCGCACCGCCGAGGCGGGGTCCTGCGGCCAGGACTCGCCCAGCGGCGGGATGGGAGGCCCCCCGGCCTTCTCGTGTGCCGAGCGCAACAGCTCCACGAGCAGCCCAGCCGCCTGGGCCAGGTACCCGCGCACGGAAAACGGCGGGTTGTCCCCCATGGGGTCCCCGGGCAGGCCATCGCCAGGTGGGAAATGTGCCACCCAGGGCTCCCAGTCCCCATTGGGGGACCGATCGACCACCGCGACGTGTGGCGCGGGCTCAAAAG
>CALBXO010000409.1 GCA_937890335.1 uncultured Pseudomonadota bacterium
AGACACCGGCCTCGACCCATCTGCTGGCGCTGGACGGCGGACAGGTCCGCCCCGAGCAGCGCCTCGCCGACCACGACGGTTCCCTGAAATGGCGGTCGATGCCCCTGGGTCTGGAAGACGACGCGGTGGATCCACCTGGGCTCAAGCTGGAAGCGGTGCTGGGCCGAGGGGCGGCGGGAACCGTCTACCTCGCTCGGGATCTGGACGCGGGGCCCGCAGCGCGGGTCGCCGTCAAAGTGTTTCACGCGGAGATCGTCCGCAATCCCACTTTCCTTGAGCGGTTCCGACGCGAAGTGCGGGTGCTGGAGCGGCTGCGCGGCCTGCACCCTGGCATCGTGGGCGTACAGCGGTGGGGGCTCGACCCCATGCCACATTTCTCGATGCCTTTCGTCGATGGCGGCGACATCGCGCAGGCCATGCGCCGGTTCTCGTCGGACGAGATCGCCGACGTTTGCGCTACCATTCTTGAGATCCTCGCGGTTGCACACGCACACGGGGTCATCCACCGGGATATCAAGCCATCCAACGTACTCCGCGACGCCGACGGTCGTACGTTCCTTGTGGATTGGGGTATCGCCGCGGCCGGCTGGAAGCACGAACAGAATCTGACCCGTAGTTTCGAGGTGCTCGGGACCTACGAGTGGGCGGCTCCCGAGCAGCTTCGGCCGGGCTCCGGGACGGTCACCGCGGCTGCGGACATTTACTCGGTCGGCCGCCTCATCGAGTTCATGTACGCCCGTCGTACTGCGCCCGCGGGCGGTGTCGTGGAAGACCTCCCGACAGGATTGGAAGCCATTGTTCGGCGGGCGACGCAGCCGGATCCCGACGCGAGGTTCCTGAGCGCGCGGCAGATGCTCGCTGCGCTTTGGGAGCGTCGGGAGGCGGGATGGGATGCGGGCGCTCCCTTCACTGTAGGCGCAGAGGTTCTGGGCGGCAGCTACGAACTCATCGGCCTGCGGGGCGCGCGCGATGGCGCCTGGAACTACGCGGCCATCGAGCTGCTCAGCGGCCGCACCGTGCACATCGCCGTGGCGCGCGCTGGATCGGCGGCCGCCGCTCGGCTCCGCGAGCAGTTGCGGGTGGACCCTGGTGATGCCTCCGCCACGAAGGGGGAGGGCATGGTGTGGATCGTCCGTCCCGCACCGGAAGCTCCACGGCGCAGCCGGGTGTCCTCACCCTCCTCAGATGCCCCAGCCGATGGCGACTCGCACACGACCGCGCACCGGGAAGACAAGACTTCAACCAGCGGCGGTACAGCCGGCGCCGGCCCTCGGTTGAAGTCCATCGAAGAGACGTCGAGAGAGTCGCCCTTTCTTCGCACGATCTTGGCCTTCGGCAAGGAACTGGCCGCAGCCAAGAAACAACGCGAGGCCCGGGCTCCCGCGTCCGATGTTGGGACACCGAAATCGCCGCGCACCTCGTCGCGGCCAAGCGCGCCTGCGGAGTCCCCCGCAAGCCATCCTCAGACAGAGGCCACACCGTCGTCGACGCCGCCCATCGGCCCGGTTGTACGCAAAGAACCATCGGCAGCCCCCGGGGCTGGCAAGGGGCTTTCAGAGTCCGTCGCTCGCGGTGTGCTGGGGGGCCTTGGCGGCCTCGTCATGCCCTCCGCGTGGCACCTCGGGATCGTAGGTACGGCCGGCTTGCTGACGGCCGTAGGGGCGATGTATCTGGCAAAGAAGAACGGCGATGACAACGCCTCGTCGTCCGAAGATCTCGTCAAGTTGGTCGAACTCGGCTACCGAACCCTGCTGGTGATCGGCCTGCGACGCACCGCCGTGGCGGGCACGACCCCTACCCCGACAGCGTGGCTGCACGCCTGCCCCCAGACCATCGTCGACGCCCTCGAATGGGCAATGGAGAGCCGCTTCCTCGAGAGTGAACTGGATCTCGATAGGGAAGCGATGACACGGCAGGCCAAGGTGCTCGGACGCTGGCGCAACAGGGCAGCGCACGGCGCAGCGGCCGCGATCGACACAACCGAGGCTGACAAGGTCATCGGCCCGTTCTTCTCCAATCTGGAGAGGATGCTCGCCGCGTCGGAAGTCGCGCTCGGAGCAGCGTCGGTGCCGCCCCTCGTTGTCGCGTACCGAGACGTCCTGCACGTAATGGCCTCGCCGGGGGCACGATTGGTGTACCTCGCGCTCAACGAAGAGAACTCGGTGTATCCCGTTCCGGACGCCGTGTTGGGGGGATGACATGAGGACCTATCTCGCCAACGCCTTCAGCCTGAACATGCTCGGTGCCGACGCCCAACACCGGGTAACAGTGCGGCGCGTGACCGTGGCCGAAGCCGCAAACCTGGCGTCTGAAGCGACTTCCTGTGTGGGCCACCCCGACACAGCCAGGATCTTCGGCGCGGTACTCGGTCGGGACGTTCCGGTGAACCGGACCAGCGTGTCTCTGGCACCCGGCGACAGGGTGGTGGTCGGGCAGATGAGTGGGGAACGTCTCGAACCCGGCACATGCGAGCTTCCTTCTGGGACGGTGCTGGAGTGGTTGCTGGTGTCGACCGAGTCCGGGCGGCACCTCGGCGCGTGGTACTGGAGCCCCGAGTGGGTCGAGCAGCTGACCGATCTCCGGCCGGAGCATCGTCCGGATCTGCTCGTGGGTGTGCCGTCGAGCTCGGTCGTTCTCGACGCGGCGCTGGTGCTCGGACCGAAGCGGCTCGTTCTGGTCGACACCGGCGTGCATTGCCGCGCAGTGTGGACCGAGATCTACGAGTGGCTGCAGGCACACCCGGCGGCCGGATTTTCCCTTGAGCCCCCTCCTGCACCCGACGACGAACCCGCAGGGCCCGAGAACTTCGTCGCGGTCATCGAGCACAAACTCGGTCGCACACCGCGCGACCGGGTCGCGTTGCTCGTTACGAGCGGCACAGCCACTCACTCCGCTGTGATGACTCGCCTTGCCGAGGTGAGCGGAGCGCGCGCAGTTCACCTGGACGTCCCCTACGGCCCACACGGCCGACCGAATCTCAGCTCGCCGGAGCGTACAGCAGAGGATCTGCGTCTACCACAGCGCGTGGAAGAGATGTACGCCCTGCGCAGTGCCAGGTCACTCGTACGCGTCGGCAGCTGTCGCCAGGCCATCGAGGCCTTGGAGGCCCTCAGCCACGCAGGCCCGCTGACCCAGGCCACTTTAGCCTGGATACACGCCTGCGAGGCCCGTCAGGCGTTGCGTTTCCCCGAGGCGCAGGAACATCTGGCGGCATGTAAGCGCGCCATCGCTATGCAACTGCCTCACGACAAGAAGGCAAAGACATGGAAAGCGCTGTCCAACCTGACCGAGTCCGCCTCGGACGCGGTGAACGCCCTCGCCATCGACGGACCAGACCGCGCTCTGCACCTGGCAGCTGAGGCGCTACGCCAAGCCGAGCGGGAGGCCAGCCAGCGCCACTTCAACCACGCGTCGCTGCTGGTGTACCGCGCGTCGGAAGTCGCCGTGTCCCATCGCCTCCTGGTTGCCCACAAGGTCGAGACCAAGTCCGGGATTCAGGATGACTGGGCCGAAATCGCCAGGGAGGCAGTCGTGGCCTTCGAGGCCCTCGCGCAGAGACAGGTGGCCCTGCGCCGCCCGATCGGCCTCATGGACGGACTCACCTGGCTCGCCGCCCTTGGCGACGAGGCCGTCCCTGGACACCCTGCGCCCAAAGACGCGCTCAGCCGCATTCGCAACGTCACCCTGGCGCGCAACTCCAGCATACTCGCACACGGCTTCGAGCCCGTGACTGAGACGCAATTCGCCGACCTCCTGGAGCACATGGCCGGCGGTTTTGACGGAACCGGCGGCGTTGTGGGGATGCTCGGCCATGGCGACGACCGCAAGAAATGGGGGCGGACGCGCGCGATGCACCGCCTCGAGCACCTGGTCGCCGACGGGACTTCGATGAGCGACCCGTGGAGGAGACAAAGGGGATGACGACGATCCGCTTCTATGTGGACGAGAGTGGGAATGGCACCTCCGCGGGCGTGCAGGTGGTGTGCAGCCTGGCGACTGTCGAATGCGCCTGGGACACCGTCAAGGTCGTGGCTCTCAGCCTCCTGGCCAAGAGCATAGAAGTGGTAATCGAGGCGGTGTCGTCGGGCGGAAGTCCCCGAAAGTTGGAAATCATCCCTCCCTCATGTCAGATTTTTCCCTCGGAGAACGTAACCCCGTAGGATCCTGTTCACCGGAACCGGCTGTCTCAGTATCCCTTGGGAGGTAGCGGCCTCGAGACCACACGCTTTCAGGCTCGCAAGCGATGACACGTCGTTTCGGGGCTAGGCTAGATCGGAGCTAAAAATGACTGGCGGCTTCAAGTGGGAGGAAGAGGGTGCGAGGCTGGAGGAGCACCGTCGCGCACGGCGACTGAAGGAGGCGGTAGCGACTGCCCATCCCCTGTTCGAGCGCTGCCTTCGAGAGCTGTACCTCGAGGGCAAGAGATTGCTCGGCGTTGTGGAACGCTCCGACCTTGAAGGCAGGTTGGGGAGTCGGCGACAGGGACAGAAAGCGCCCGAGCATTGGACCGCCGGGGAACTGGTAGATGGGTTGTTCCAACCTGAGATTCTTCACGCTCTGGAACCGGAGTATCAAGGCCGGACTGTGCA
>CALBXO010000410.1 GCA_937890335.1 uncultured Pseudomonadota bacterium
CGCCCCTGTCTCGCGGGCGCATGTCGGAGACATGCTTCCTTGCGCCAGGAACACCGACGACGACGGTGCTTGCCAATGCTCGGTCCGAATTTGTAGACACCCTCTGAACCTGGTCGCTTTTCCTTCCTCTCGGCCGCTGGCACAATCTCGTCGCACCCGCGCAGGGAAAGATTCGTCGATGAAGAGACTCCTGGTTCCGAGACTTGTGTACGGTGGGCTCAAGAGCCTGGTACCCGGCCTGTCGTCGCACACGGGGACCGGAGGTACCGACCGCGCGGCGTATTGCTACTCGGTCTGGCTGCGGCACGTCAGGATGATCCAGGACAGCGGCTGCACGCTCGGAAGAGGCCGTGTGGTGGAGGTGGGGCCCGGGGATTCGCTCGGCGTTGGGCTTGCGGCGCTGCTGTCCGGGGCGGACGACTACGTCGCGCTCGACGCGGTGGCCCACGCGGAGGTGACGCGCAATCTGGCCGTGTTCGACGAGCTCCTGGAGCTGTTTCGCGGCCGGGAGCCCGTGCCCGGCGGCGCGTCGTTTCCGAACCTCAAACCCGAGATCCAGGACCTGACGTTCCCGTCCGAGCTGCTCACGGAGGAGGGACTTCAGGACTCGCTGGGACCCGAGCGTGTGGCTGCACTTCGGGCCGCCGTCAGCGGCCTTCGGCTCGGCCGTCAGCGCGGGCCGCTGCGGTATGTGGCGCCATGGATGGACGGTGGGTTCGTGGAGGCGGGTTCCGCGGACCTGGTCCTGACGCAGGCGGTGATGCAGTACATCGAGGACCTGGACGAGGCGTGCGCGCTCCTGGCCCGCTGGCTGCGCCCCGGCGGGTTGGTGTCCCACCAGATTGATCTGACGAGCCACGACCTTGCCAGAACATGGGACGGGCACTGGGGTTACTCCAGGGCGACCTGGGCGCTGATCAAGGGAGCGAGGCCGTTCTTCCTGTCCCGGCACCCTCTGTCCCGCCACCTGGAGGCCATTCGTCGCAGCGGTCTGGACATCGTCCGGGTGCTGCCAGTGGCTTGTCCCAGCAAGTTGCCCGTACGCCGGCTCGCGCACCGCTTCAAGTCCATGACTGAGGAGGACCGGACCACCCGCGCGGTCTACGTGCTTGCGCGCAAAACGCCCGCCTGAAGCGCCTGCTCCTACCGCGCGGCCTCCGTGGGCTCCGGGACGGCGCCGTCGGTGGGCTACCGAACGCCGTACACCACGCCCTGGTCTTGCTCCACCAGAAGTGCGCAGCGGCGGTCGCCCACATTGCAGCCGTCACCGCGGGGCTGCCAGCAGATGTTGTTGCCGTCGCGGCAGCCGTAGTCGCCGCCTTGTGTTCCACACCATCCCAGGTCGCCGGTGTTGGAGTGGAACATCCCGAAGCCCCGGTACGTCGTGCAGCCGTGGGTGCAGACGTTTCCGACGCCCGCCGGCGTGTCGTCAAACCCAAAGCTGTCGATGTACGCCCACCCCGTGGACGTGTCGATCTGGGCAAAGGGAACCGCCGCATCGCGGGTGTTGGACATCCACTGCTTGCCGAGGACCACGTCTCGCTCCACCAGATGGCGGTAGATGATGATCTTCTCGGTGTACATGCCTCCGGCGGCGCGCAGCGACTGGCCCGACGTGAACCCAGCCTCGGTGTCGCCGAGTGTCCCGGAATCTGAGAACAGCGGTGTGGACCACTGCGCGGGCTGGCGGATCCAGGCCATGACGGTCCACCCACCCCCGTGGGTCTCCATCTCGCAGTAGACCGGAATCGACTCGTTGCCACCGTCCCCGTCGGGATCGATCTGGTACACGCCCGAGGGAGACTCGGGCGAGGCGTCGTGGATCGTCGCGCAGGAGTCGTAGACCACGCCCGCGGTCGCCGCGGCCTCGGCGCTCGGCTGTCCCGGGCCCGCGTTGCTGACGGCGCGCAGTTGGTACCGGTACGTCTCGCCGAGTGTGACCGAAGTGTCGGTCCACTCCCGAACGTCGGCGACGGTCATGATCTGAACGCGGTTGCGGTAGATGATGTAGCCCGTCACCGGCAGGCCGCCGTCGTTCTCCGGGGCGTCCCATGTCAGCTCGATCCGGGCGATCCCATGCGCGGCGTCGGCCCGGAGGTTCCGCGGCGGGCCGGGCGGCACGGGTTGGGGGGTGGCCGTCACCTCGTTGGAAGGCTCGCTCTCTCCGGCGGCCACCGCGGTGACGACGTAGTCGTAGGTCTGGCCGAGGTTCAAGTCGGAGTCCGTGTACGTGGGGGTCACGCCGGTTGTGTCGATGATCTCGCCGTCGCGGTACACATTGTAGCCTGTGATGGGCGCGCCGCCGTCGTCGTCGGGGCCGGTCCAATCCAGTTGCACGATGTTCGTCGTGTCTGCGGTGAGTGCGGTCGGCGGACCCGGTGGGTTGGCGGGCAACGCTGCGACTGCCGCCGTGCGCGCGCCCTCGCCGTTCCGGTTCTCTGCCGCGACCGCGTAGTAGTAGGTCGTGCCGTTCTCGACTGTCACGTCGGTGTAGTCGAGCTGGAGTCCCACGGTGGCGAGCAGCGTGAGGTTGTTCTCCGCCAGGCCGCGGTAGATGCGGTAGCCGGTGATGGGGGCGCCACCGTCGTCGTCGGGGACCGACCAGCCCAGCAAGACCCGGCGATCCCCAGCCATTGCGCCGAGCTCCGCCGGCGGACCCGGCGGCGTGGCGCCGCGCCGAACGGCGTAGAGGACGCCCTCGCCGTCGCCGACGAGGTTTGCGCAGCGTCGGTCGCCGACGTTGCAGCCGTCCCCGCGGGCCATCCAGCAGATGTTGTTCCCGTCGCGGCACCCGTAATCACCGGTCTGGGTGCCGTGGTAGCGGAGCACGCCGGAGCCGTCGTGGAACATGCCGAAACCCCGGTACGTAGTGCAGCCGTGGGAGCAGACGTTGCCCGCGCTCTCTTCCGCAAAGCCATAGCTGTCACGGTAGGACCAGCCTCCCGGCGCCTGGATCTGCTCGAATGGGAGGGCGTCGGGCCGGTAGTTCACCATCCACTGGTGGCCGAGCACGTCGTCGCGCTCGACGAGGTGCTTGTAGATGATGACCTTCTGGTTGTAGCTGCCGCCGCGGCTGTTGAGGGTGGCCCCGCTGGCGAAGCCTGCCTCGGTGTCACCGAGGTCGCCGGAGTCTGTGAAGACCGGCCAGTTCCACTGATCCGGGTGGCGGATGAAGGCCATGACCTCCCAGCCGCCGCCGAAGGTGGTCATTTCACAATAGATGTCGAACGGCTCACCCGGGTCGCCGCCGTCCGGATCGATGGTGTAGATGCCGTCGGTGGCCTCCGGATTGTCGTTCTTGATGTCCATGCATGAGGTCTGCACCCGGCCCACCCGCAGGGACACCAGGTTGCTGTCGTCGGACTCGCCCTCCGCGCTGACGGCGCGGACGGTGTAGCTGCGCTGCTCGTCCAGGGCGACGTCGGTGTCGGTGTGCGTTCGCGCGTCGGCGCCGAGCTCCACGAGCAGTGCGCCGTCCCGGAAGACGCGGTAGGCGGTCAGCAGTCGGCCTCCGTCGTTGTCGGGCGCGAGCCACTGCAACACCACGCGGGCGACGCCGGGTTCCGAGCTGGCCCGGAGGCTCCGGGGCGGGGAGGGCACGTCGGCCACGGGGCGGCCGAAGACCTCGTTGGAGTGCTCGGACTCGTCCACCGCCGTCACGGTGCTCACCGAGTAGTAGTAGTTGATGTCGATCTCTACAGTTCCGTCGGTGTAGCTGAAAGTGTCGGCGTCCACATCCACAAGCGGCGTCCTCACCCCGGGCGTAAGGCCGCGGTGGACGCGGTATCCGATGATCGGTGAGCCGCCGTCGTCCGGGACGGTCCACGCCAGGTGAATCTGGCTGTCGGTGTTTGCCGTGAGGAGCGGGGGCTCCGGGGCCTGCGCCGGTGTGGCCGACACGGGCTGTGTGGACCCGCCGTCGCCCAGATTGGAGGTGGCTGCCACGGCGTACCAATAGGTCGTGCCGTTTCGTACCGTGGAGTCCAGGTATTGGGGTAGCGCGCCCACGCGGGCGAGCTCCGTGAGGTTGTTCTGCGTCGTGCCGCGCAGGACGCGGTAGCCGGTGATGGGCGCCCCGCCGTCGTCGGCCGGAGGGCTCCAACGCAGCGCGACCTGTCCGTCGCCGGGGTCCGCGACAAGGTCCTGCGGGATTCCCGGCGGGGTTGGGCCGCGCCGCACCGCGAACACGACCCCTTCGCCGGCACCGGTGAGGTACGCGCAGCGCGTCGCACCCGCGTTGCAGCCGCCCCCGCGCGAGACCCAGCAGATGTTGTTTCCGTCGCGGCAGCCGTAGTCGCCGCCCTGCGTCCCGTGGTAGCCGAGCTGGCCGGACGCGTCGTGGAACATGCCCCAGCCGCGGTAGGTGGAGCAGCCATGCGTGCAGACG
>CALBXO010000411.1 GCA_937890335.1 uncultured Pseudomonadota bacterium
GGCAACCTCAGCTACGACCTGGCGTTCGCCCGGATGGACAGCGGTGGCGCTCTGGCGGCGCCGAGCCGACCCGTAGCCGCAGGTCCTGGCGCGTCGACGCGCCCGTCGCTGGTTGCCACCGAATCCGGGTTCCTCGTGGCGTGGCTGGACACGCGCGACGGCGAGAATGGCCTCTATGTAGCGGTCCTGGATGCGGACGGCGCCGTAGTGGGAGATCCAACCCGCGTAGACGCCGGGGGGCCCGACAGTCAGGTTCGGCACCCGACCCTGACACGGGGCGACCGGCTGCACGGCCTGGTCTGGTCCGACGCGCGGTCCGGCAACCGGGAGATCTACTTCACGACCGTGGGGGCCAATGGCGCTGTCGCACCGGCCGTGCGGCTGACCCACGACCGACACCTGAGTCAGCACCCCGTCGTCGTTTGGGACACAGAGCGGTTCGCCGTGGCGTGGTCAGACGACCGCGACGGCTACGACCAGATCCTCCTGCAGCGCGTCCATGTAGACGGCACCTCAGACGAGAGCCCGTCCTGGATGACGAGCACGCGCGAGCGGTCCAACCAGCCGAGCTTGTTCGCCGCCGGGCCCGGCCAGTACGTGCTCGGGTGGGAGGAGACTGACGTCGTCGATCGCGATGTCTGGTTCCGCACTGCGGTCCAGGTCGCCGATGTGACCTGCCCCTGATACCGCTGGTCGGATGTCCAATCTCGCCCGCGGGGCGAAAATCGACCGCTTCCGAGCCCGGTCGTACACACCCGTTTGCTAATGGCCCGTCGGCCCGTAGCAGAGCGTCGACGCCAGAATGAGCAGCGGCTACCATCACCTGCGCCCATGCGGAGGAAGTCATGAAGAACATCGCTCGTATCTCGATCCTGGCCCTGTTGCTCGTCGCCGCCTGTGGCGGTGATGACGACGACGCGGCGAACAACGGGGCCAACAACGGCACCAACAACGGTAACAACGGTAACAACGGCAACAACGGCGCCAACAACGGGCCGAACAACGGGGCCAACAACGGCGTCTTGCCGGAGGGTTGTGACGCGTTTGTCGCGCCGTCGGACGACGACCAGACCGCGGTTCAGACGGCGCTCATCGAGGCGCAGGATGGCCAGACCGTGTGCCTGGACGAGGGCACGTTCACCTTCCACACGGAGGTCTCTCTGTCCGTGGACAACGTGACGGTCCGGGGCACGGGGTCGGACAAGACGATCCTGGACTTCACCACCCAGGACACGGGCGGAAATGGCGTCGCAATCACGAGCGACGGCGTGACACTCGAGCACCTTCAGGTGCTCAACACACCGGGCGACGGCATCCGCGCCACCGACGTGGACGGAATCACGTTCCGGGGCGTGTTTGTAACGTGGGACAGCGAGGACGCCACCAAGCACGGCGCCTACGGTCTGTACCCGGTGGGGTCCCTGCGCGTGCTCGTCGAGGACTGCGTAGTGAGCGGGGCGAGCGACGCCGGCATCTACGTCGGACAGTCCAACCAGGTCATCGTGCGCGACAGTGAGGCGTACGCGAATGTCGCTGGCATCGAGATCGAGAACACGAACGACGCGGATGTCTACCGGAACCACTCCCACGACAACACGGGCGGCATCGCCATCTTCGACCTGCCGGAGCTCGCGCAACAGGGCACGCGCTCCAAGGTTCACGACAACCTGGTGGAGAACAACAACCTGCCCAATTTCGGCAAGCCGGGCTCCACGGTGGGGCAGATCCCCGGCGGGACGGGGATGTTCATTCTGAGCAGTGACAACAACGAGGTGCACGACAACAGAGTGATCGGCAACGAGAGCGTCGGCCTGGCCATCGTCAGCTACGCTGCGATCTTTGGCGAGACGGAGGACACGGAGTTTGAGCCCTACCCCGAGGCCAACTGGATCCACGACAACACCTTCGAGAACAACGGGACGAACCCGCAGGGAATCGCCGCCGCTGCGACGGGAGAGCGGCCGGTACCTGACATCCTCTGGGATGGCTGCATCAACCCCGACCTCGTGAACCCCACGGGCGCGGAGCGCAACTGCCTCGGCGACAACGGCGACGCGACTTACCTCAACCTGCTCCTCTGTGGCGGCGAATCCGAGCCGGACGAGCTGGCGTGTGAGGGGGATCCGCTGCCCGCGATCGAGCTGGATTGATGCGCCCGCTGGTGCGGCCACCACAAGATCCTGCGGGAAGGAACGCCCGCTCCATGGGCCCCTCCCCCTCGTACCGCGCCATCGTGCGGTCCGCGCGGTGGGAGGCGATGCGTTGCGGGCTGGTGGTTGCGACGCTGGCCCTTGCCGGCTGCGGTGAGAGTGGAGACGCCGTGGACGAGGCGCCAACATGCGTGCCGTCGGACCCGGCGCAGATCCCGCACGAGACCTTGAGCGAGTACTGCCTGTTCGTGGGGCCGCTGGTGGACGAAGTGCCGGCCCCGGGGGTCGTGCCCTACACCGTCAACACTCCTCTGTGGGCGGACCTGGCGGAGAAGGGGCGCTACATCGCCCTGCCGGAGGGCGGCACCATCGAGGTGGGCGACGACCGCGAGGAGTGGGTCTTCCCTGTGGGCACCCTCCTCATCAAATCGTTCTACTTCACCCTGGACCGGCGCGACCCAGACGGCGCCTTTCGCACCATCGAAACGCGTCTGCTGATCAACGAACCGGACGGCTGGTCGAACCACACGTACGTCTTTGACGACGCCCAGACCGAGGCCACGCGTTTTGTGGCCGGCAAGCGGGTCCCCGTCAGCTACACCGACGCGGACGGCAACGAGGCGGAGCAGGACTACCTCGTCCCCAACACGAACCAATGCGGCAATTGCCACGAGCGCGATGACGAGATCGGCGTGCTGGGCCCCTTCACGCCGCAGATGAACGTGGAGGGGCAGCTGGCGCGCATGGAGGCCCTCGGGATGTTCTCCGAGCCCCTGGGCGACATTGGCGCCATGGACAAGATGGCCGCCATTGATGGCCCCGAGCCGCTGGAAACGCGCGCGCGTGACTACCTCCACGGCCAGTGCGCACACTGCCACAGGGACGGCGGCGGCGGCGGTCGCTCTGGCCTGAGTCTCCTGCGCTGGGAGGACGACCCCAGCTCCTACGGCATCTGCAAGCGCCCTGTAGCCGCCGGTGACGGAAGCGGAGATCTCGCCGCGGACATCGTCCCGGGCGACCCAGAGCGCAGCATCCTGGTCTTCCGCATGAAGTCGGTGGACCCGGAGATAAAGATGCCGGAGCTCCCCAACCGCCTTCCTGACGACGCAGGCATCGACCTCGTGAGCGAGTGGATCCGATCGCTGGCCCCCGCTGGCTGCGACTGACCCCGGGTCGCACCGGGGCCGTCGAATCGCTATGGTCGTGCCGCATTGGCCGGGAGTGGATGATGGGACGAATCTGGTGGATCTTGGGGCTGCTCGTGTTGGCCGCGGCCTGCGACGACAACAAGTCGGGCGCAGCCGTGGACGAGGGCGTGCCGTGTGACGAGGTGATCTGCTCTGTCGGCAGTCGCTGCATTGGCGGGCAGTGCCGCGAGATTGGCGACACCGGGCCCGGCGAGCCGGACACGGAGGTACCCGAGCCGGACGCGCCCGCCCCGGAGGACGTCACCGCAGACACGGATGCCGCGACTGACACCGCGCTCCCTGACGCTGCAGATGTGCCCGAGGAGCCGGACCTGCCGGAGGGACACGCCGAGGTCACCGTGGAGCCTGCGTCGCTGGCGATGACCGTGGCAACCGAAGGGGAAGTCGTCGAGCGCAATCTCACGGTGTTCAACACGGGCAACCGAGCCGTGCAGATTGTGGACGTGCTCAGCGATCACGCCGACCTCAACATCTACGACAACCCAGCCGGGGACGTGCTTCAGGGCGGTGGCGGTCGGGCCAACATCACGGCGCGGTACACGGCGCGCAGCCTTGCGCCGGTCACCACGACGCTTCGGATCCTCGTGGACATCCCCGCCGTGATCACCGTCCCGATTGAGATCATCAGCAAGGGCGGCAACGACCCCTGCATTACCGTGCGTCCCACACGCATCGACTTCGGCGAGGTGGTTCGTGGCCAGCTGGAGACGCGACAAGTGACCGTGGAGAACTGCGGTTCGTCGGACCTGGACGTGACGCGCCTGGAGCGCGGATCGTTCTTTGGGATCCCGACCCCGGCCCAGTTCCAGTGGGCCATGACGCCTGCGGAGCCGACCACGCTCGCGCCGGCCGGACGCGCGACGGTGGAGGTCAGCTACGAGCCCGGGCGAGTGGGACTCGATCTTGGATTCTTCAACGTCCACAGCACCGATGTCGCCGAGCCGGTCGTGCGGGTGGATCTGGTGGGGCGGTCGGCCCCGCCGCCCATCGAGGACCAGGATCTGCACATTCAGCTGGACTGGGACTCCGACGATTGCGACGTGGACCTGCACTTTGTGCCCGAGAACAACACCTTGTTCCGATGCGGCAACGGAGAAGACTGCTACTACGCCAACCCCACGCCGGATTGGGGCACGATCGGCGACTGGCACGACGATCCGTTCCTGGATTACGACAATGTGCAGGGCTTTGGACCTGAGAACATCAATGTCGAGACTCTCCAGCCGGGGCGGTACCTGATCGCGATCCACTACTACCTGGATTCCTACGAGGACTCGTCCTCCACAGAGACCAACGCCACCGTGCGGGTCTATTTCCGGGGCGTGCTGGCCGGGGAGTACGGACCACAGCACCTGTCTGACACGGACGATATGTGGGACGTCGTCGCCCTGGACTGGCCGTCCAGGACGCTCACGCCGCTCGGGCGCACGTACCGGGCCTCCAACCGCGGCTGCTTCTGACCGCCGCGGGCCCATTTACCCCCTCCGATGGCCCGAGAAGCACTCGAAATTGGGCCGATTTCAAGTTGTTCGTCGCCAGAGCGTGCTTTTTGATCCGATAGCGCGTACGGCTAACTCCTACACAGGAGAGGTCTATCGGTTTGCTGCTGGACTTACTTCGATTGATCCAAGGAGCATTGCGAAATGGCGACAGGTACCATCAAGAAGATCTCGGACAAGGGATTTGGCTTTATCAAGGGCGAGACGTCCGAGTTCTTCTTCCACCGTTCAGCGGTGGAGGACGTGGAGTTCGATGAACTTCGCGAAGGCCAAGCGGTAGAGTTCGAGGAGGGTGAGGGTCCCAAGGGACCCCGTGCTGAGCACGTGCGCCCGGCCTGATCTCTTGTGCTAGCCGGCGCGGAAACGCGCCGGCGGCTGCACACCACACAAATTACATGTCCGTGCCAGCGAGGCGCGTAGCGCGCCCCGACGACGCATGGGTTCACACCGGGGGTGTCCTTGGGACGAAAGAGAAATTCATACGGGTTTGAGAAGCGTCAGAAGGAACTGAAGAAGCAGAAGAAGCGCGAGGAGAAGCTCGCGAAGAAGCTTGAGAAGGGTGACGAGGACGACGCAGTCGTCGGCGATGGCGTCACCGCGGAGGCCCCGGATGTGGCGCCCCGTGAAACGCTGGACAACGCTCCAGCTGCCGCCGTCTAGGGTTCAGGGGCCTGAGCCCCGTCGGAAGTCCGCCAGTCGGATGACCTTTCCCAGACGGTTTCCCACGCGCACATGATCCCAGGAGACTCGCACCGGCGCCGTACTGTTTGCGAGCGAGCGGAGGATCTCTGCGCGAATCGCCGCGGGTGAATCGTCCGGCGGTGTGTCCATGGCGGCGATCACATCGTCCTCGACCAACAGGTCTGGCGCGATGTCGTGCGCCTCGAGCTGTGCCAGATAGCCTGTGCCCAGCTCATGATACCGGAGCGCGATCTTCATGCGCGCTTCCCAGGGCAGGTCTTGTCCAGCCGACTGAATGAGCCACCGCTTGGTGACCCAGTCCACGTGCCCCACCAGCGCCTCGGGATCGGATTCGAGCAGGTCGAGCACGTCCTGCCACACGCGCACGGTCTCGATCTCCTCCAGTGAGGCGGTGTCGGAGTCCTGAACCCAGGCTCTGCCGCGCTCCAGGTAGTACCGCTGCATCCCGAGGGCCGACATCGGTTTGCCCTGGCGCATGGGTGCGCGCGCCGTCAGCGTGATGTCCTGCGTCCAGATGCGCAGCGCCTCCATCGGGTCCGCGGGCTGCGGCGCGTCCTGCAACCACCCCGCCTCTGCCATGTCCACGACCAGCCCGGTGGTGGCAATCTTGAGGTACTCGGCGACCGTGGCGACGTTTGAGTCGCCAAGCCCCACCTGAAGCCGCTGCCGCTGGCGGAACGCGGCGCCGGCGTCGCGCAACCTGAGCCCGATGAGGGCCTGCATGGGTTTGAGCAGATTACCGGTGTCCAACACGGCACGGCGGTGTTGCCGCATGTCCAGGCGCATGGTGTGGACCATGTCGGGCGCCTTCTCGGACAGCGTCATGTCCCCATCCACGCCCAGCACGCCACAGCCGCTGATGACCGGTCGCGACAGCAGAAATGGCAC
>CALBXO010000412.1 GCA_937890335.1 uncultured Pseudomonadota bacterium
TATGCCCGCCTTCAAGGTGGAGATGTTCAGGTTTGTCGACGTCCTGCCGGTCCTCACGGACTCGACGGAGGTCGCGCGCCACATTCAGGAGTACTTCTGCCGGGACGACCAGGACTTCCCCAAGGCGCTGCAATGGGGGCTCAAGACCCTGTCGCCGGGCTCGATGATGGCCAAGATTGCCGCTGGCCGCATCGAGAAGAACGTGGTGTCCATGGGGCGCTCGTTCATCGCCGGAACGGACGCCAAGGACGCCATGCCGGCGCTCAAGAAGACCTGGAAACGGGGCGTGGCGTTCACTGTGGATCTGCTGGGCGAGGCTACGGTCAGCGAGACGGAGGCCGCTGACTACGAGGCGCGCTATCTCGATCTCATCGAGAACCTTGCGCGCGAGTGCGCGGGGTGGAAGGAGCAGCCGCACCTGGAGTCCGACGCGTTCGGGGCCATCCCGCGGGTGAATGTCTCCATCAAGCTCAGCTCACTGGACAGCCAGATCGACCCCCTGTCACACGACGCTTCGGTGCGCCGCCTGGCCGAACGCCTGCGCCCACTGTTCGCGCGGGCCCGTGACCTGGGTGTGTTCCTGAACCTGGACATGGAGCACTATGCGCTCAAGAGCCTGACGCTCGACGCGTTCATGGCGCTGATGTCCGAGCCCGCTTTCTCCGGCTACAACGCCGGCTGCGTGATTCAGGCCTACCTGCGGGACGCCGAGGCGGATCTGGACCGGCTCATCGCCTGGGCTCGCCGCACGGGCCAGGTGGTCACGGTGCGGCTGGTCAAGGGCGCGTATTGGGATCAAGAGACCATCGAGGCGGAGCAGCATGGCTGGCCCGTACCCGTCTGGACGGACAAGGGCGCCACGGACGCTTGTTACGAACGCCTCACGGTGAAGCTGCTGGACAATATCGACGTGGTCCGGCCGGCGTTTGCCTCGCACAATGTACGGTCACTGGCGTTCGCCGTGGCATCGGCCCGGTCCCGCGGCTTGTCGGACCAGGCGTACGAGTTCCAGATGCTGTTTGGCATGGCGGAGCCGCTCAAAGCCGCCGTGCGCAAGATGGGCTTCCGGCTTCGGGAGTATGTGCCGGTCGGGGAGCTGATTCCCGGCATGGCCTACCTTGTGCGGCGGCTGCTGGAGAACACGAGCAACGAGAGCTGGCTTCGCCTCAAGCACGCCGACGGCGTGAGCCTGGATGCGCTGCTCGCTGCGCCAGTCGGCGCGGCGGAGCAGACCACGCCGACCGGCTACCCCGCGGTCGGGCGGCCGAGGACCGAGCAGGGCGGCGCGGGGGAGTGGGTCAACGAGGCGCTCCGCGACTTTGCCCATGGGCCCGAGCGCGAGGCGTTCGCGCGGGAGCTGGCCACCGTGCAGGGCCAGTTGGGCTGGCGCTGCCCGCTGGTGGTCAACGGTGAGGAGCGGTTTGGCGACCGCGCCATCGAGAGCCTCAACCCCGCGCTGCCGAGCCAGGTGGTCGCGGCGAGCGCTGTGGCCACGCACCAGGACGCGGCGGACGCCGTGGAGGCCGCGGTGGCCGCTTTCCCTGCGTGGCGCGATCGAGGTCACGACGCGCGCGCCGGAATCCTCCTGGACGCCGCCGAGCGCATCCGGGCGGAGCGCGACCGGCTCGCTGCAATCATGGTGCTCGAGAGCGGCAAGTCCTGGCCTGAGGCCGACGGCGACGTCTGCGAGGCCATCGACTTCCTGGAGTACTACGCACGCGAAATGCGACGGCTGGCCCCTACGCGCAAGATGGGTCGCGTTCCGGGTGAGTTGAACCAATACTTCTACCAGCCGCGTGGCGTGGCCGCGGTCATCTCGCCCTGGAACTTCCCGCTGGCCATCCTCACCGGGATGACAGCAGCGGCGCTGGTCGCGGGCAATTGTGCGTTGGTCAAACCCGCCGAGCAGACGCCGGCCATCGCGGCAGAGCTTGTGCGCATACTGCGCGCGGCGGGCGTGCCCGACGGCGTGCTTCACTTCTTGCCTGGCTTTGGCGAGGAGGTCGGGGCGTTCCTGGTCGAGCACCCGCGGGTAGACCTCATCGCGTTCACGGGCAGCAAGGATGTCGGCGTCGGCATCATGCAGGCTGCCGCCGTTCTTCGCCCCGGGCAGCGCAGCCTCAAGAAGGTCATCGCGGAGCTCGGGGGCAAGAACGCCGTCATCGTGGACAGTGACGCCGACCTCGACATGGCGGTGATGGGGACCTTGCGGTCCGCGTTTGGGTTCCAGGGGCAGAAATGCTCCGCGTGCAGCCGCGCCATTGTGCTTCAGCACAACCACGACGTGTTTGTGGAGCGCCTCGTGGAGGCAGTACGGTCACTGCGCATCGGGCCCCCGAGCGACCCACGCCACGTGGTCGGCCCAGTCATTGACGCGGAGGCCAAGGCCCGGATTGAGGGCTACATCCGGATTGGCTCGGAGCAGTCCACGCTGGCCATCTCCCGCGAAGTGCCCAGCGATGGATTCTACGTCGGGCCCACCGTGTTCACTGGCGTAGAGGCGCAACACACCATCGCGCAAGAGGAGATCTTCGGTCCCGTGCTCGGCATCATCAAGGTCCAGGATTTTGACGAGGCAATGCGCGTCGCGATGGCCACACCCTTCGCGCTCACCGGCGGGCTGTTCAGCCGCTCGCCGCTCAATATTGCCCGCGCGCGCGAAGAGTTCCGCGTAGGAAACCTCTACATCAACCGCAAGATCACCGGCGCTCTGGTCAACCGCCAGCCGTTCGGCGGCGGCGGGCTCTCAGGTGTCGGTGGCAAGGCGGGTGGCCCCGATTACCTGCTCAATTTCATGGAAGCCAGGACGGTGACTGAGAACACGATGCGGCGTGGATTTGCACCCGAAGACTGAGACTTTTTCGCGCGGGCGCGGGCTTCTCCGTATCGTCGCCGCCACAGGGTTTGCCGCCTGGTTTGGCGCTGCGGCTGCCGGCACTCTGGACGCGCTGCTGGCGGTCTCCCGAGCGGCCACCGATGGCGGTGTCGGGCAGATCGTCTCCGCGGCCTGGTTTGGCGCATCGTTCACCGCCTGGCTGGCCGTGCCCGTCGCTGTCGGGATCGGCGTCTTGACCGTGGTTGCGCCACTCGACACCGGCCCCGACGGGGTCTGGGGAGGGCTGCGGGCTTTGGCGCGGGCTGAGGGCACGCAGCGCGCCAGGCAGGGCGCCGCCGCGTGGAGTTCGGTGCTCACCCTGGGGGTAGGCTTTGGTGCGATGTTCAAGCTCAACCACTTCTTCATGACCGCCTTCCATCATCCCACGCTCGCCGCCCTGACGCTGGCGGTGGCGACCCTGGTCCTGCTGGCCGTGCTCGCGATGGTGTGGCTGGCGCTGCGGCGCGCGCTGCAGCCAGCCACGAACGCGGCGGGCGTAGCTGGCTCCGCGCTCGTCCCGATGGGCGTGGTGGCGCTGGTGCCCCTGGCTGTACTGGTCGCCGTCCCGATTCTCTACGCGGAGACGTGGGATGCGCTCGACTTGCGATTGCCGCTTCTTCTGGTGCTCCTGGTGGTCGCGGTGTGGGCGGCGTTGGGGATCGCGGGAGGTCGGCTGCCGTGGGGCGTGGGCGCGGCGGCGTGGGTGGTCATTTTGGCGATGATGGCCTCACCTGTGGCGGCGTTCGGCGACGGCCCGGACGACGCGCCTGTGGTCTTTGCGCTGGGAGAGCACTCCGCGTTGAGCCGGTTTCCGCTGGCGGCGTTGCGTGGACGCTTTGACACCGATGCCGACGGATACGCCAGCCGCTTGGGCGGGGGCGATTGCGACGACAACAACGCGGGGATCAACCCAGCGGCGGATGAAATCGTGGACAACGGAATCGACGAGGACTGTGACGGGGCGGACCTGTCGCTCGCCGACGATCCGGAGCCGGACCCGCCGCAGGTGGCGCCCGCAGAGAAGTCGCCCGCCGAGCAGGGCCCGGCGCTGGTCCGCAAGAAGCGGAACCTTATCGTGATCATGGGCGACACGGTCCGCGCCGACGTGATGGGCTATGCAGGCTACGAGCGACCGACGACGCCAAACCTGGACAAGCTGGCTGCGCGGTCCGTGGTGTTCGACAACGCGTACTCGGTCAGCAGCAAGACGCCCACGGCACTGGCCCCCATTCTCGCGTCGCGCTACCCCAGCGAGATGCCGAGGTCGTTCTTCCACTTTGTGCACTTCCCGGAGGAGAACCTCTTCCTGGCAGAGGTGCTGCGCGACGAGGGCTACCTCACCGCCGCCAGCGGTTGCCATTGGTACTTTGACCGCAAGTACGGCTACGACCAGGGGTTTTCACGTTGGAAGGGGTACATGGTGCCCGGCGACGAGATGGAGAAGATTCCGACGAGCGCGCAGGCGACCGACACCGCCATTGCGTTCCTCGAGTCCATGGAGTCTGGCGCGCTGCCGGACGACGGTGTGGACCCGCGCAAGGAGGTGGCCGCGGACACCCCCTGGTTCCTCTTTGTGCACTACCTCGACCCCCACAAGCACTACATCCACCACGACGGATTCGAGCCATTCGGCAAAGGTGGCCGCGACCGGTATGACGGCGAAGTCCGGTTCATGGATCATCACATTGGCCGCTTGCTGGCCGCAGCCGAGAAGGCGGATCCGGGGCTGGAGAACACGATCGTGGTCTTCTGGTCGGACCATGGTGAGTCGTTTGGCGAGCACGAGGAGAAGTTCCACGGGCGCGACCTGTACGAGATTCAGCTGCGGGTGCCTTGGATTCTGCACATGCCCGGGTTCAAACCCCAGCGCGTGAAGACGCGGACGAGCCTCATCGACCTTGGGCCCACATTGGTGGACGCCCTTGGCATCGAGAAGCCTGCCTCCTTCCGCGGACGCTCGCTCTTCCCGGTGTTGGGGCGCGGCGCCGAGCCGCCCGCGGTCCCCATTTATGCCGAGATGCCCCCGGGGCCGTACAACGGCGAGTTCCGCGCCCTCATTGACGGGGACAAGAAGCTCATCCATCGGCTCCATGCCAACTACTTTCGCTACTTTGACCTGAAGGCCGACGCAGGTGAGGAGAACGACCTGTACCGGTCAAACAAGGCCGACGGCGACAAGCTCAAGGCGCGCTACCAACAATGGCGCGCCAGGCACCTCGCGCCGGTCGAGGCCACGTTCAAACCCAAGAAACGCTGACATGCGAATTCTCTCCGCCATTGTGCTTCTGGCGCTCTGCGCCGGCTGCCCCAAGCCGCCACCGCGGCTCCCCGACTCCCTGCCCGAGGCGCAGCTGCCGCCCACCAATCCCGAGTGGACCCGGGACCTCCCGGCGACTCTCCGCGAGGTGCGGCTGCACGCGGCGCAGGACTGCGTCTTCGTCACTGGAGTGGACACTGCGGCCGGCTCGGACCGCACGCAGATCTGCGTGGACTCGCTGAGCGGAGAGCCAAAGTGGGCGCACAGCGACCCGGTCCACAGCGCCGTGCACGCGGTCGACACCTACTTCATCCTGGACACTTGCCTGCTTCACGCCTGGCGTGAGGGGCTCGTCTGCGTCACGCGGTCCGACGGCACGGAGAAGTGGCGGTTTGAGGGCGGGGAGGGGGAGTCGCTCTACGCGACGCACGTCGTGGGCGAGACAGTGGTGGTTAGCGTCGCCAACCAACGCATGGTTGTGCTCAATGGAGCGACCGGCGCCGTCGTGCGGGAGATGCCCCTCGCCGACGATCCCATCAAGGCGGTGGCCGCCACCTCAAGGGGGCCGGTGGCCGTCGTGGCCGAGGTCTCGGACTCGGAGAGCGGTGAGGCGGCGCTCGTCGGCGTGGATGTGGGGACGGGGGAGAGGCTCTGGTCCCTGCCGGTCGGGAGCTGGTCGTACGAGGTGCAGGTCGTCGGCGAGACGCTCGTTGGTTGGCTGCGCGAGGGTCAATTTTGGGGTGTCTCGGCGGTGGATGGCACCGTGACGTGGCGAATCTCAGAAGACGAGCTGCCCGGAACACCGCAGTTTGGCAGCCGCCATCTGCTCCTGAGCAAAGCGGGCGAGTCCCTGTCCATCCTCGCCGTGACCCCCGCGGGTCTCCCGACCTCAAAGGCGCAGTGGACACTGACAATCCCGACGCAGCGGGGTCTATTGGGTGTTGAAGAGCTGCCCCATGACCCGCGGGCGCTCGGCGCCACGCTGGACACATTCTTCCAGTACGACACCACGACGGGACGGTTGGGGTGGACCTACAGCTTCAACCGCGGCGCCGAGCCGGGCCCGTGGACCAACGCCAGCTCAAACGGAGACGCGTTGTTCCTGTACTTTGAGCGGGAAGGGCAGGCCGGTCAGCTGAAGAGAATCCCGGTCCTGGCGGAGTAGCTGCGGTTTGTTGGCAACGGGTGACCCGGACCGCATCGGCGCACGCCGCGGACAGGCAGGTCAGAACCCGATGCCGATGGGAAGGCACACGCCCTCCCGGCAACGCAGCGGGGCGCAGCAGTCGCTGTCGGTCTCGCACGCCGCGCAGC
>CALBXO010000413.1 GCA_937890335.1 uncultured Pseudomonadota bacterium
TGACCCTCGGCGCCGCGCTCGGCGAGCAGAACATCGCCCACCGCGCCCTGAGCTCGTTCACCTTGGTGTTTGAGCAGGGCGCGGTGAGCGACTCGTGGCGCGAGTACAATTGGAACGCGGCGCTGGGAGAGTTTGAGCGGCATCCGCTGATCGGCATGGGCCTGGGCACCTTTGAGCTCTACTACGACAAGCACGAGATTCACTCGTCCTACCTGAGCGTGCTGGCCGAGACCGGCGCCCTCGGCTTCTTTGCCTATTGCGGCGTGCTCGGCATCGCGCTGTTGCAGGTCCTGCGCGCCATCACCGCGACGACGGTGCGTGGGCGCCCCAACACCCTGCTGATCGCGCTGTTGATGACGATGATCGCGGCGCTGATCTTTGGGGTGCACCACAACACGACCCGGCACCGCTACGTCTGGTTTCTGGTGGGCTGCTGTTTGATCCAGGCAAACCTGAGCCTGGCGCAGCTGCGCGGTTGGATGCAGGTTGGAGGCGATGAGCGGTGAAACCGTTCTGCGGGCGCGACTGTAAGAAAGGTTAAGGATGAGGAGGCGACACCGCGGGCTTTGGGTCTCAGATTGGCAGCGACCCAAACGCGAGGCCGTCATGCTCAGACCCACCGTTGCGACTCTCCTGCTGCTGCTCCTGCTGCCCGCGTGCGGGCGCGATCCATTGTATGCCACCGGCGAGGCGAGACCGGCGGACAGGGTGGACGGAGATGGGCCGGAGGGTCCGGGGTCGCCCGATGTTCCGTCCGGTACGCCGGATATACCGGACACACCAGACACGCCTGACACGCCTGACACGCCAGACACGCCAGATACGCCGGACACACCCGGTACGCCGGATGAGCCCGACACCCCTGAGCCCGCGCCGGTTTTCGGCGAGCCGCAAGCGCTCGGTCGGGTTGGGCAGGCGGTCCTGTCTGGGTTCACGCCCGACGGCCGCTGGCTGACCTGGATCGACGTGAGTGGAGGGTTTGGCGGCGGCGTTCTCCACGTGGTGGACACGCAGACAGGCACAACCCGTCGTGTGGGCTCCTCCGTCGCGCTCATCAGCACCGAGCCGGTGCGGTTCAGCGCGGACAGCCGGCACATCGCATTCCGAACCAGCGACGGTGAGCGCGGCGGCGTGGATTTTGGCCCGGTTCACGTATTCGCACTCGACGGGGACCAACCGGCGATCCGGCTCGCCGATGGTGTGATTCGGCGCAGCATCCGCTTCAGCCCGGACGGCAGCCGCTTTGTGTACAACACGTTCGCGGGCCTGTTTGTCTACGAGATGGACACGCAGCGCACCGACCAACTGGCCGACTACGCGCGCTACAACCCGTACGTCCCCATCGAGCACTTGCTGCCCATGTCTGAGGACGGGCGCTACCTGGCCTACGACAACCGTCGCGTGTTGCACCTGGTTGATTTCCAAACGGGCGAGGACACCGTGCTGACCGACACAGTGGAGGAGTACACGCCGAGGTTCTCCGCGGACGCTGACAAGATCTCGTGGGTCCAACGCGGCGACGGCGATGACAACCTGCTGGTTCGCGAACTCGCCACCGGGTTGGAGCGGACGAGCCCGCTGGGAAGGGCGATTGTCCTGAGTCCGGATGGTCGCCGCATTGCTTATCTGCACGGTGCCACCCAGCGGGGAGGGTACCGGCTCGCCCAGCTGCGCGTGACCGAGATGGACTCCGGCGACACCCATATCGTGGGTGAAGGCGTGGACCCATTCCACTACCAGTTCTCGCCCGATGGGTCGCGGCTGGCGTGGATGCGCGACCGGGAGACAAGCTATGCGTACGTCGGCGAATTGCACCTCTGGCATGCGGAGCCGCAGCGGGACGAGCTGATCGACGAGAGCGTCTTTACGGAGTGGGAGAGTCTGCGGTCGGTGAGCTTCAGTCCCGATGGTCAGTGGCTCGTGTACCAACCCGCGGTCAGCTACCCGGAGCGCCGGACGGTTCTGCGCGCGGTGGAGACAGGGGAGACTCTGGAGCTGGGCGCCTGCGTCGACTTCCTCAGGGACGGTGTCGCTGGCTATGGCGCGCTGACGTCGGTGGCGCATTGCGCGCTGTTTCTCCCCGACGGTGAGATCGTCTATGGGGACGACACGGCGCCCACCGGTGTGGCGCTCAAGAGACGCCCGCTGTCCGGCGGCTCGGACCGTGTCATTGCGAGCGACAGCAGCGTGGGTCCGCGCGTCAGTCCGGGAATGCGGCTGATGGCGACCTACAATTTCACGCGCGAACGCAACATCCGGGACCTTCTGGCTACAGATCTGGATTCAGGCGCGGTCCACGTGGTGGCTCCACGTCAGAATGTGGAGAGTTTCCTCGCCGCAGACGAGCGTGTCGCCTACCTCACCAAGGTCGACGGCGACCACATTGTGTGGGTGAGTCACTACGGCCCGCCGAGCCGGTAGCGCAGGGTGTCGGCCTCATGGAGGTAGGGGGTCTGCCAGGTGTCGAACTGGCGCTCGATGACGCGGCGCGGCACCTGCCGGCTGCGCCCCTGGTTGCGGGCCTGGCAGGTGGGCTCGTCGGTCGCGAACGCCACCATCTCCACGAACGCCCGGTAGTCCCAGCCGAGCGCGACCACATCGCGGCGGAAGTCGCGGCGCAGGTTGGTCGCGTCGTAGGCGACGGTTCGACCGGCGGCGAGGTGTTGGCGCAGCAGTCTCATGGCCTCCTGCCGGACCTGACCGTTGCGCGACTGGTCCGCCGGATCGCCGCTGATGGTGGCCCGCAGCGCATCGAGGGAGACGACCGCGGCGGCCGGTAGGTGCTCGGCGATCCAGGTGGACTTACCGCTGCCGCTGGGTCCGCATACGACGACGAGGCGCGCGCGCGCGTCCTCCAGCGCGTACCCACGGGCGATGGCCTCGTGCGGTGCGTGGATGAGGCCCGCCTCGTGGTCTCGGATACCCTGGGCCAGTGCGCGCCGCAGGTGGTCCGGCGACCAACCAGGCGCGTCGGCGTCGAACGTGGCGCGCCAGTCGTCGTATGGGTCGCGCCCAAAGCACCCGTGGTCCTGGCACATCATGCGGAAGAGCTCGAGCTCGTCGAGGCGTTCGCGCTTGTCGGCGCAGGCCCGTCCACTCATGTCCGCGACCGCGAGCATGTACAGCAGCCGCGTGTCGCAGGCGCGGGCCAGCCGGGCGTACGCGGCGGGCTGCGCGTCTCGGACCACGAGCTGCCTTGGGTCGTGGTGGTGCCCCACCAGCGCGAGCACGCGCGCCCAGACTCCGGCGCCGTCGCCGGCGCAAGCGTCCGCGGACTTCACCGAAGTTCGTCCCCCGGCCAGCCACCGACGCGAGGCGAGGTAGCTGCGGCCGCGGTCGGCGTGCCGCGGTGCGATGATGCGAATGCGGCCGTCGCGCTCTGCTTGCTTTGTGGTCAGAGGCTTGGCGATGTCGTGAAGGGCTGCGGCGAGCACCAGGGTCGCGCGGTCGTCGGCGTCGAGAGTCCCGCTGCTCGCCCACTGCTCGTACACCTCCCGCAGCACCCATGCCGTGTGGGTGTGCACGTCGCCTTCGCCGTGCCACTCCGGGTCCTGCGGGGTCGCCGCGAGGTCCAGGAGCATGGGAAGTGCGGGCGCCAGTTGGTCGACCAGGGAGTCAAAGTCCGGGCAGTCACCGGAGCGCAGGGATGTGAGCAGCGCCGTCATGCCAGTTCGTTGGGCACCACGGGCTGGTGCATCCAGTGGGCGTCGGTCTGCACGTGGCGCGGCCGAACCCATTTGGCCACAAGGCTCGAGAAGCGATGAAACGCAAAGCCGGCAGTGGGCCGCACGACCCATCCCTCGGTGGCTTCCGTATCGACAACCAGGGCGCGCAGCGCGTTCTCGTCAAAGTCGCCGCGGTAGAGAACACGGGGCGTTGGGAAGCCCTGCTCGCGGGCCCATGCGTCCGTGGTGTCCCAGTCCAGGCAGACGTTCTGCGCGGTCCAGATCGAGAAGATGTAGAAGTAGCTCTCCAGCGACGGGTAGTGGATGGAGTGGCGCGTACATGTTCTCGCCGCAGATCCGCCAACCCTCGGGGATCGTCCACGCCACCCGGCCGTGCGCCGCTTTGACCCAGTCGCGCGAGGGGTGGTGCCGCCCGTCGATGCTGCGGGCGTGGAGTCCGTCTGCGTAGAGCGTGGTGTTCTCGCCGTCGAGTTTCTCGGTCACCACCACGTCAAGGCCGACAAATCCGCCCAGGTGATCCATCGCGCGGTCGTCGTTCATCAGTCCCGGGGACCAGGGAACGTGAAGCGTGCGAGGGTATTTGGTGCGCGGGTGCATGGCGTCGTCCAGTCCGGGCAGCAGCAGACCGGGATGTAGCCATGAACCCGCGGGGCGCAAGGTGGCCCTGGCTTACGATGGCCACGACCAGCCGGGAAGCGCGCGGGTCCGGCGTCCAGCGGCCGCCCGTCAGGGCCCGACAATGGTTCCCAGCACGACGAGCCCCACCAGAACGAGCACCGCCACGAGAACGATCAGGGCAACGAGGCCGCCCAGGACACCGAGGGTGATCCAGAGGGGCTTGAGGTTTCGCTTCTTCGGCGGGGGCCGCTGTGGCCAGTCGCGTGTCTGCGCCGCGAACGCTGGACTCGCCAACGCGACCTTCAGAGCCATCACCCTGTCGCCCGGTGCCAGGAAGCTGAGCCGGACTCCCAATGGGAGTTTCTCGTGGAAGTACTCCGCGTCACCGTGTCCCCAGATCACTCCACCAAGCTCGGCCACCATGCCGGGCAGGAGCGCCTCCAGATCGTCGCCGGACAGCTGTTGGAGCCGGGCAATGAGCTGTTCGCGGGACATCGCTGTGCCGCCGAGGCTCGCGATGAGGACACCGCCTGCGGCGAAGGCGGCCTTGGCGGCGATGGCCGCGAGGTGCGTGGGCGGCTGCGTCGGCAGAAAGGCCATCTTCCGGCGGTGCAGGACGACGACGCCCACCTGGTTCCACGCCCCAGGGTCGCGGGCACCGGGGCCAATGTAGGCAGCTTCGTGGTCTGGCTCTGCGGTCATGGCGTCTCGACCCGGGAACAGATTGGGCGGTCAAAGACCGGGCAGCGGAGGGTTCAGGTGAGGGCCTGGAGCGCCCTGTGGCACAGCTCGGCGATGGCGCCCATGCCGTCCTTGCCATGGCGCGCTTCCACGCCCGAGTTGAAGTTCGTGGTGCCGTTGATGTCGTAGGTGTACCGCCGCCCCTCGGCGTCGGTCACGAACTCGATGCCGGCCACGTCGATGTGGTGGGCCTTCATCAGCTTGATGTACGCGAGCACCAGCGGGTCGTCTGCGCCGATGTCCGCGGCGAGCGAGAAGCGCGGGTCGCCGTCGGCCGACATGGTGTCGGCGTCCTCGCCGACGGGGCAGAACGCGTCGTCGATGGCGCACGCGTCCGCTGGGCACAGCAGGAACCCCGCCTCCGTCGAGGACCGGATTGCGTATTGAAACACGCCGTCCACGATCTCCACGCGCGTAATGAACGGCTCCGGCGGCTCGATGTACTGCTGGAGCAGGTTGATGCTGTCCGGCGACGACTCGTAGGCCCCCGCGTCGAGGGCTGCGTCGAGGGCCTCATGGGTCCGGTAGAGCTGCACGCCGAGGCCCTTGCCCCCTTGGTTGTGCTTGGTGATGAAGGGTGGTGTCAGCTGGCGGGCCGCCTCCCGCATGCCCTCCACGCCGACCACCGCGAGGGTGTGCGGCGTGAGAATGCCGGCCGCTTGCAGCGCCGTGTGCTGCTTGACCTTGCTGACCTCAAACGCAAAGGCATTGCTGCCGTTGATGACGCGCACGCCCGCCGCCTCGAGCCATGGGAAGAGCGCCGCCGCGTAGTGCACACCGCCTTGGTGGCCGCGCGTGTGGCTGGACGGGCTCATCCGGTTCAGGAACACACCCACGGGTGGTTTGGCCGCGATATCGAGCGTGCCTCCCTCGGTGAAATGCTCGGCATACGGCACCCCACGAGCGTTCAGCGCGGCCCGCAGGGGCGGCATCCAGTCGGGTTTTCAAAGAGAATGTGGACGCAGGCTGTGTCGGACATCGGTCACCTCGGCGCGAAAGATGGCACCGGGCCACGCGTCGATCAAGTCGCGGCCGCGTGAACGTGACCAACGGCGATAGCATCGGGGTCCAGCGTTCAGTCGCACCGTCGCGCGACCCGCGCCGCTGGGCGTCGTGGGACGTGTTCTGGATGAATACGTTTTCGCGCGGCCCGCATGGACGCGGGGGCGGGCATTCGTCATGTTGAGGACGGGTAGTTTGGGGTTCGCGGAGGTGAATGTGACGAGAGTGATTTTGATCGTTGGCCTGGTTCTCGCGCTGGGCGGCTGCGGAGACAACTCGTACTCGGGCTCTGGCACGAACGACGGCAACAACGGCACGAACAACGGCAACAACGGCACGAACAACGGCAACAACGGCACGAACAACGGCAACAACGGCACGAACAACGGCAACAACGG
>CALBXO010000414.1 GCA_937890335.1 uncultured Pseudomonadota bacterium
AGGTCGCCGCGCCCTGCAACCCGGAGGCAGGCAGAGCCAAGTGAACTTCATTGCCCAGCGCGCGCGCCGCGTCCCCGCATTCATCCGCCTCGTGCTGCTCGCGCCAGCGCTCGTCCTTCCCGTCTACTGGGGCCTGACCTACACCGGCCCCTACCGCTGGCTGGCCCAGTGGCAGCTCGACAATTTTGACGGCTACGAGGTCATCCTGACCGGCGCGTGCCCGATGATCGGGCTCCTGATTCCGGCCCTCGTCGTGGTGCACCTGCTCGCCGGGTTCTTCCCGGACAGGGCGAACGGCGAGTCCCAAACCGAAGACAATGTCACCGACTACATCGAGCAACACCCCTACCAGATCGGGTTTGGCCTGGCGGCCATTGGCTGCATCGCGGTCGGCGCCTGGCTCCTGGTGGACTCTCTTTTCATCGGCGAGCTGACCCAGACCACCGTGGCGGCGCTGGAGTCCGGCGAACCGCCGGCGTCACGGTTCGTGGATCTGACCGGCGGACACTTTCGCGAGCGGGAGGTACTTGGCGTCGTCGAGGACCGCAGGGAAGAGTACTACGTCCCGCTCTCCGGGAAGGCGACCGGGCCCGCGTTGGTCTACGTCCAGCTCAGCGAGTTCGACATGGAGTTTCGCGCGGACGACCTGAAGGCCAACACGCGCCAGGGCGTGCTCTACCACAACGGGCTGCCGGGGCTGGTCCGCGAGGACTTTATCCGCGCGGGAACACTGGTGGCGGACGAACATTGGGTACTCGAGTACGGCGAGTCTCCCGATGGGGTTCGGGGCCTGGCCGTCGCAGTGGCGTCCGGGGGGTGTTGCGTGGGGTTTGCCGTGGCGGTGTTCGTCGTCATCGGCGTCGTCCGGCGGCGAGGTTGAGCCAGGGTCACCCCGATCAGCGGCCGACAGTCACTCGAAGCACTGGACGCCCATGATCCCGACGTCGAGGTCCCAATCGGACAACAATTGCCCCGTCCGGACATCGTGAACCGTCAGTCCGCCAATGCGCCCGGGACCGGTGGCTACGATCCGGTCCAATCCCAAGGCGGCGATGCCAAACACCCAGCCGGCCTGCCGCTCGAGCCGAAGCTCCCTGATCGCCCGGCCTGTCTCGAGCTCATAGATCGTCAACTCGGGTCCCAGGTCTGCGCCGTAGAGCCACTCGCCCGACGCTGCCAGTGCCGAGCCAGCCAGGATGTCGCCCTGAGTCCACGCGGTGGGATCGTCCATCTGGACGGCCTCCACCGTCGCAAAACTGTAGACGCCCCCCTCGAGCGAATCACTCGTGAGGTAGGAAGGGGTGGCCAGGTAGCCGCCCCGTGGGTCCTCCATCAACGCCGTGCAGCCCGGCCGACTCATCTCGGTCTTCCCCGTCGGCAGGTTGTGCGCGACGAGCACCGCGTCACCGTCCTGGTCCGCCGCGCAGAGATAGACCACGTCGTCCACCAGCATCAGCGACTGCCCCGGAACCTGCTGTGCGCTGCCCATCTCCAGGGCGCTCGCCGGACAGAGCAGGCCGTCGTCGAGCCCGATCCACAACAGCAGCCGGCCGTCTTCCGCGGCGCCGAGGCAATACGCGGACTGGGCAAACACCGCGGCGCACGGGTCGTCGGGCGCAACGCCATCGCCACCTCCCCCACCGCCCGACCCCGGACCGTCCGGGTCGTCGCGATCCAGGTCGTCGAGATCCAAATCCGAGGGTGGCTCCCCTGAGTTTCCGGCGTTCTCAACGGGCAGGTCGGACCCCGGATCGCCCCTGGAAATGACCGCACCATCGCCGCCACTGTATTCCACTTCGCCACAGGCCACGGCCGCGGCCAGAAGCAGGCTCACACCCAGTACACTCCATTTCATCGCACTCTCCACAGCGGGGCCGCCGGGTCAGCCCGCCACGAAATGGCTGCGAGCTTCCGAGCGGCGCTGTTGTTCCAACGAGTCATGACAAGAAGCTAGCGAGAGTGCGGGCCGCGAACACCCTCAGGGACGAGGTTCCGTATCCAGCCTGAATACGGGTACGAGCGCACCGGCGCAGACGAGACGCGCGCGGGCACCAGTGCAGTCATCCGACCAGAGCCACTACCTCCACCGAGAAATTCGACGTATCATGCGCCCATGACGCCCGACGAATTGGCCCAGATGCGCGCGCTTCTGCTCCGGCGACAAGCCGAGCTCATCGAAATGGGCGACCTGGCCATCGAGCCGAAGGCCGCGGAAGTGGCCGAACGCCCCGACGAAGACGCCCAACCTCTCACGGAGATGAACCAGGTCATCGCGTCCCGACGCAACGCCGACCGCACCCGAGAGCTGCGAGGGATCTCCGTCGCGCTGCGCCGCATCCACAACAACCCCGACGACTACGGGCACTGCGAGGAGTGTGACGACCCCATTCCGCGCGGTCGCCTCGAGCTGATGCCCGGGGCCCAATACTGCGTGCGGTGCCAGGAAGCGCGCGACCCCTCACGGGGCGGAAAGCGCAAACACCTGCGCGACTTCGAATGAGGATTTTTCTCGTACGCCACGGGGAGTCGCTGGGCAACATCAAGCCCGGCATGTACGCGAAGGTCGCGGACCACGCGATCCCCCTTTCCGCACGCGGCAAAGAGCAGGCGCGCCTTGCCGCTGGCGTTCTGCGCGTGACGCTCGACAAACACGTCGGCGCGCCCTCCACGCACGTGCGAATGTGGACCAGTCCCTACGCGCGCGCGCGCACGACGGGTGAGATTATCCGCCAGGAGCTGCCGCAATGGATCACCGACACGCGCGAACACGTGCTGCTGTGCGAGCAGCAATTTGGGCTCTTTGACGGCGTCCCCGACAAAGAGCTCCCCACCCGCTTCCCCGAGGAGTGGGCGCACTACCGCAAATGCATCGAGTTCGAGGGCAAGTTCTGGGCGCGCGTCCCCATGGGAGAGAGCCGCTTTGATGTGGCCACGCGAGTGGACCAGACCTTCGCCACATTCGCGCGGGATGAGGAGGCGGGCGTCGAAAACATCGTCATCGTGTGCCACGGCGTGACCCTGCGCGCCTTCGTGATGATGTGGTGTCACCTCACGCCCGAGTGGTTCGAGCAGGAGCCAAACCCGCGAAACTGCGCCATCCGCCTCCTCCAGGACGACGAGGATCTGGGCTACGTCTTTGACGGCTTCCCCTGATCGACGCCCGCGGGGTAGGGTGCGCAATGGAGATCTGGCGCCTTTCCAAGGACGACATCGAGAAGCGGACCCGCGACGCGCTCGCCGGTGACGACGACGACGCGACGCTGCGCACCCTCGAATGGCTGGCGCGCAGTTGGCACTTTGGCCAGCTTGTGGACATCTGGGGCCCCGCTCTGTACCGACGCAACCGGGCCGCGTTTCTGGGAGCGTTCCACCGCCGTGTCCAGCCACACCCGGTCCATGTGACCCGCGCTTGGGAAGGCTGGATCGACGAGGTCGAGGCCGCAGGGGACGAGCGGCTGTATCGCACGCTCTACCAGGCCCGCATCCTGTCGTTGGGGCCCGAGGCGTGGCACGCGGATCTGGCCCGCGTCTGGGACCAGGGCGCCGCGAACCAACGCGCGGCTGGGCTCGCCAAATTGGTCCTGCCCCGAATGGCGCCCCCCGATGCACTCGCCCTGCGCTTCTACAGGGAGGACCCTGACGCGGCGCGGGACTGGCTGCTTCGTGCGGCCGGTGGCTGCGAGGAACCAGGCCGACAGGACGCGCTCATCGAAGCGGCGCAATCGGCCGGCGACCTGGACTTTGCGGACGCCTTATTCGCCCTGAACCTGGACTTTGAGGCCTGGGAGGAGCGCACCCGCAAGCTCGCCCGCACCGTCTCCAACCCCGACGAACTCGGACGCGCCCTGGAGCGTATTCTGCCGGTCCGCGCGCGGCGGTCCGTGTGGGTCCTGGAGGACCATTTTGGCGGTCTGCCCAAGGTCATCACCGAGATCGCCGAACAGCGTGCGGACCTCGCGCCGTGGCTGCGCCGACGCCACGGACGCCTGAAGTTCGCCGGCGCATGGGCGGACCTGGCCGAGCTGGCCTGGTCGCGCCGGGACCAGCCCGATTGGTTCGCGTTGTGGACCGCCCTGTCCCGCAGCTCCACCGGCCATGCAGGGTTCCACCGCGCCGTTACGGCCGCCGTCAAAGAGCTGGACCGCCCGCGCGCACGGTCCGCGCTCTTTGCCCTCGGCGGCGCGACGGAGGTCTGGGACGAGCAAGAGTACATCTGGCAGTCCGAGGAGCGCTTCTGGCAGCTCGACGCAGACGCGTTTGACGCCGTTCTCACGTTCTCCCCGCAGGCGCTGCTGGGGCCGATGCGGCCGCACGTCCGGTTCAACGTCATCGACACGAAGCGGTTCCAGCGGGTCGTGGATGTCGGCAATGAAGAGCTCATTGACCTCGTGACCGCGCGGCTGCTGACCGCCCACCCCGGGTGGGGTCCGTCGCGCGTGAACCCCAAGAAGGTGCTTGGCTACTGGAGGGTACTTCAGGGTGACGGGCCGCGGTTCATCCCCAGAGTGCTGCGCGTGCTGGGCTTCCTGGAGCCCAGAAATCCGTTCTGGCACCGCTGGGCTGGCAAAGAACACCCGCTGCGCGGCTTCTTTCTCGACCCAGAGCTGCCCTGGCTCGACGCCCCCGGCGCGCTGCGCGATCTGCTGGAGTGCGCTGCCCCGAGCGTCCGCACGCTCGCGCTGCGCATCATGCGCGCCGCGCGGCCCGACGACGACCGGCTGAAGACGGAAGTGGCCGCCTGCCACGACATCCTCGCGGGATACCTCTTCCTCGAGCAGCCCTCGCGCCAACTCAAAGACGTGCTCTTCGCCCTGCGACTGACCACCAGCGAGCTGTCTTCCGCCACCGCGCTCGTCGCATCACTGCGCGACGCGCTCGTGCTGCACCACCCGGGCGAAGGCTCGCTGCGCTGCCGCGACCTGCTCGCTGCCGAGCTCGCCCATCTGCTGACAGCATGGCCAGGGCTGCGGCGGCCCACCGAGCGCCCCGTCGTGCACAGGAGACAGGCCTGATGAGTGGGTGTTTGCAAATTCTCCCGTCGTCCGACCTGCGCCCCGTTGGCGGAGGCCAGCGGTGATCACCTATCAATCGCGCTACGCCGCCCAGAGCAAAGCCAGCGGCGGCGCGCTGTCCCTGTCCACCAACGAGAGGCGGCCCGTCCGGTTCCACGCGCGCATCGCCCAGCACCTCTACCCCATGCGCCTGGCCCTCCAGACGCTCGGCGAGTTGGTCTGGTCGGACATGGGCTGGATCTCAGAAGATGAGTTCGAAGAGCGCATGGAGGCGTCGCTCGACCCCGTCATCACCGTCCACCCTGACCGCGTCTTCTTTGAGGCGTTCAGCCAGGATGAGAGCGCCTACGGCGTCGTCATCGTGGACCGCGACGTGTTTGAGGACGACGGCGCCACGCAGTGCGGAACCACCAATGTGGACTTCACCCGCGGCCTCCACCAGGCGCTCGGTGACATGCGCTCAAGCCGCGACGCGCACCTGCACGTAGGACCCGCCGGCTTTGCCGTGGCAGCGGGAGACGGCGGTGCGCACTTCGAAGCCAAGGTCGAGCTACCCGACAGCTGGGTCCGAGGCTTCCTTCAGATTCAGGCGGCCATGGCGCTTCCCGGCACCCGGTTTACGGCCCGTCCCGCCGACCTTCTACGCATGATTCGGTTCCTCCAGCGCAACAGAGCCCTCACATCACCGCGGTCAGTCCGCTACGAATTCGAGCCGGGCCGCCCGGTCCGGGCCGTGCTCGAACCCTGGGAGCATGAGGTGGTGTTTGGCGAGTCCAGCCACAACTACACCACCGCCAAGGTGACCCGCACGTGGGGACGGCGTCGCCTCTCGTTGGTGGAGAAGCTCTTGCCCTGGGCCCAGAACGTGGAGGTCTACCTCAAGGGCAGAGGCCTCCCGAGTTTCTACAGCGTTCAGCTGCCGGGCGTGCGCTTTGTGCTCGGCCTGTCCGGCTGGGTCGCCGGGCACTGGTCCCAAGCTGCGTCGTTTGACCTGATGGCCCCTACCGACACGGATGATCTGCTGACCACCCGCGCGGTGGACCATCTGCGAACAAGCCATCGGTGCACCGCCCAACAGGCGAGCGATGAGCTGGGCGTCACGCTCGAGAGGGCGCACGCCGCCCTGGCGGACGCGTGTCGGCTGGGCATGGCCATCTACGACGTCCAGGATCGTGAGTTCCGCCACCGGGAGCTGTTTGAGACGCCCATCGACCCGGTCGCGTTCTATCCCCCGGACCCGCGGCGCGAGCTGGCCCGCACGCTGGAACCTTCCGCGGTCGTCGGCACCGACGTTCGGCGAGAACGCGTCGTGGGGCGCGGCAAGCCGTACGTGGACCGCGTGATCGACGGCACCGTGGCCAGCCACACCACCCACGTCGTCATCAAGGACACCGGACAGCTGATCTTCGGCCGGTGCACCTGCCCGTTCTTCGACGAACACCTCATGACCAGCGGTCCCTGCGAACACATGCTGGCGCTGCGCCGCGTCGCGGAGCGAGCCGGACCTTCCGCAGGATAGATCACGGGTTGACGCGCCGCTCCGGAAGCGCTGCGCTCTGCCTCGGTAACCGCGCCATTTGTTCAGGTGCGCAACCCGCCGAGGAGCGCCGCGTACCTGTTACACTGGACGTCCATACAGGCCACAAAATCGAAACAACAATGTGACAGTCGTGTGACAGCCCACCTATGTTCAGTAATGGGTTCAGCCAGAGCCAACCCACTACACAAATGATCGGTATCATTTCTGTTGCAGTGCTGTCGGCGAGCGCCGCCCATCCGATTCCACGCCCTGTGGCCAAGCCCATCGATCCATGCGTTGGTCCCGGCGGCGTGCTATCTTCGCCGCTCCGGTGGTCGGCGAGTGGAGTCAGCCACGAGGGTTCGCCCTCATGCCGCGCGCGTTTCGCCGCGGTGGCGCACTGCGCTCATTACATCGCCACGCAAGCACACACGCAACGTGCTTGGCGCGGATCCAGAGCTTCGAAGTGACGCTCGCTGGCCACCGGTGTTTACGCAGACCAGGCATGGGTCCAGGCCCTTGCGCCGGTGCTGCCCACTGAGACACAGGGTGACGCGATTGGCCCCAACCAGCGTGGGCTGACCGCGCCGCTCCTCTCCGAAGGAGTGTGCGAATGTTCGCCCGGTTCTGGCGATGGTTGCGAGGCCTGTTTGGCGCGACCCCGGAGGCGCTACCCGCCCCCCATGCCCACAGCTCCCCTGGCTCAGCACGTCCCAAGCAGGGCGCAGCGCGGGCCCGCACGAGCCGTGAGGGGACATCCCCACCCACGCTGACAAGCCGCGAGCGCACCGCTGGGTTTCGTACGCGCAAGCCGGCGCGGTGGCCCTGTGACGAGCAACGCCTCGATCATCTGGGGTTGCCCGTGTGGCGCACCGAGACCGATCTCGCGCAGGCGTTGGACCTGACGCAGAAGCAGCTGCGCTTCTTTGCCACCCATCGCCCGGTCGATCGGTTCCACCACTACCTCCAATTCGCGGTCCCAAAGGCGCGCGGCGGCGAACGGATTCTCTGCGCGCCCAAGCGGCAGCTCAAGGCGGTGCAGAGACAGTTGGTACGGGAGCTTGTCCGCAGGCTTCCCGTGTCCGAGTACGCCCACGGATTTCGGCAAGGCCGATCCGTGGCCACCAACGCGGCGCCACACGTGGGCAAGGCGGTGGTCATCCGCCTGGATCTCGCCGACTTCTTTGGCACCGTGACCTTTCCCCGCGTCCGCGGACTGCTCGCCAGCTGCGGCTACGGCCACGCCGTGGCCTCATCGTTGGCCCTGCTCGCCACCGAGGCCCACCGGCAGCCGCTCGACATCGATGGCGTTGTGCACTTCGCGGCCATGGGCCCGCGCCACTGCGTACAGGGCGCGCCCACGAGCCCAGGCCTGTGCAACGCCATCGCCCGCCGTCTGGACCATCGGCTCGCGGGGCTCGGTCGGAGCCTCGGGTTTGCCTACACGCGCTACGCGGACGACATGGTCTTCTCGGGCGACGCGCTCGATGAGATCTCACGCCTGCTCGGCGGCGCGCGAAACATCGTGGCGAACGAGGGATTCCGCCTCAACGACGACAAGACCCGCATCATGCGCGCCGGCGGCCGCCAACAGGTCACCGGAGTCACCGTGAACCAGGTGTTGGGCCTGTCGCGCAAGGAGCGGCGCAAGCTGCGGGCGGCGCTTCACCAGCAGGGCCTGGCGCGCAAGGAAGGCAAGGGTGACGCGCGCAACGACGCGCGCATTCAGGGCAAGCTCGCGTGGCTCCAGATGCTCAACGCCGACCAGGCGGCCGCGCTCCACCCTCAGAGCGCGCAAGCTGTCCAATCCGAACCCGCCTGACCCCGGCCAACCCACGCACACGCCCGCCGCGGGCTCTGGATTTCCAAGGCAATCCAGTCTAACGGATACCCCGGACACCGCGCTGGGTGTTCTGGACCGGAGGCTTCCTATGTATCGATTTCGACGCACGTACCACGGCCCGGTTCGCGGCGTGATCCTGGACTGGGCAGGAACCACCGTGGACCACGGCTCCCGCGCGCCCGTGCAGGCTTTCCGCGGCGTGTTCGCCTCCGAGGCGGTGCCCGTGACCGAGGCGGAGGCCCGCGAACCCATGGGCATGGGAAAATGGCACCACATCCAAGCGATGACCCAGCAACCCAGGATCCGCGCCGCGTGGACTCTGCAACACGGAAGCGCGCCCGGCGACGGCGACATCGATCGGATGTTCGAGTCGTTCCTCCCGAGGCAGATCGAGCTGGCTTCCGCGGGCTCGCCCGTCCTGCGCGGCGTGGCCGAGACCGTCAAAGCGCTGCGGGCGCGCGACATCAAGATCGGCTCCACGACCGGCTACCCCCGCGTGGTCCTCGAGCCCGTACTGAAGCAGGCCGCGCGAGCTGGCTACGCCCCGGATTGTGCCGTGACGGCAAGCGACGTGAGCCCAGGCCGCCCGGCACCCTGGATGCTCCTTGAGGCAGCGCGCCGCCTCGATGTCTGGCCCATGTCATCCCTGGTCAAGGTAGACGACGCCACCGTCGGCATTGAAGCCGGCCTCAATGCCGGCTGCTGGACAGTGGGCGTCACACGCACGGGCAACCTCGTGGGATGCTCGGAGGAGGAGGTGGCCGCGATGATGCCCACCGAGCGCGCGCAGAGAGTGCGCGCCGCCGAACGAGCGATGTACCGGGTGGGCGCCCACTACACCATCGAGGACCTCACCGAGCTACCCGCAGTCATCGACCAGATCGAGCGCCGCCTTCAGCAAGGACAGCAGCCATGACCGACAAACCCCTGTTCACGCCGGGCCCGCTCACCACCAGCGCCACCGTCAAGCGCGCAATGTTGCGCGATCTGGGCTCCCGCGACGCCGAGTTCATCCAGGCTGTCGCCGAGATCCGCAGCGGATTGTTGGCGGTCGCCGGCGCCGACGACACGTACGAGGCCATCCTCCTCCAGGGCAGCGGCACGTTCGGCGTCGAGGCCATGCTGTCGAGCGTCGTCCCGCGCGACGGCGTGCTCCTGCTGTGCGTCAACGGCGCCTACGGCCGCCGCATGTCCGACATCGCCGACGTCCACGGCATCGCCACTTGCATCTACGAGGAGCCCGAGGACGAACCCATCGACCCGGTGGTGGTCGCCGCCACCCTCGACGCGGACCCCACGATCACCCACGTCGCCGTCGTCCATTGCGAGACCACCACGGGCATCATGAACCCCGTGGAAGACATCGGCGCCGCCGTCAGAGGCCGCGGCGCCACCTACCTGGTGGACGGGATGAGCGCGTTTGGCGGTGTGCCGTTCCATCTGCCCGAGTCGCAGGCAGACTTCTACGTCTCCTCCGCGAACAAGTGTATTGAGGGCGTCCCAGGCTTCAGCTTCGCCCTCTGCAAACGCCAGTCGTTGCTCGCCACAGACGGGATCGCGAGAACGATGAGCCTGGATCTGCTGGAGCAGTGGCGACGCCTGGAGAAGGACGGACAGTTCAGATTCACCCCGCCCACCCACGCGCTCCTCGCGTTCCGGCAGGCCCTCCGCGAGCTCGAAGCGGAAGGGGGCGTGGAGGCACGCTGCGCGCGGTACCAACGCAACCATGACGCAGTCGTTCGCGGCCTCTGCGCCCTCGGGTTCACGGTCTATCTGCGCCCGGAAGTGCAGGGACCGATCATCACATCGTTCCTGCAGCCCGCGCACCCAAACTTCGACTTTACGGGCTTCTACCAATCCCTCTCCGACAAGGGGCATGTCATCTACCCGGGCAAATTGTCGGAGGTGGCCTGCTTTCGCATCGGCAACATTGGCCACATTGGCGAGCCCGAGATCCTGGCGTTGATCGACGCGATCCGGCTGACCCTGAGCGAGATGGAGGTGTCCCTCGCCTAAGCGTCGGTCCGAAAATCAAGTTGTCGGGTATCGCGCCCAGGCGTGCGTCAGATTTGGCCCCGGACCGCAGGCGCTGCTCGGCTGCGTCGAGGAAGGCCCGCCCGAGTCGGGGTCGAAGCTGGCAAACGGATGGGATGCGAGACGGATGACCTGTTTCGGATGGACCCAAAGAGCTCTTACATGCGCCCGAGCTTGGAGAGCAGGTAAGGGGAGCCGTTGACGAGCAGCCGCCCGTCCTTGGTGATGCGAACCTCCACCGTGTCCGGCGATTTGTCCCAGTCTTGCGCGAGGTCCTGGTAGGCCTCCGTGAGCGCGAGGCCGCGTTGGTTCAACGACCCAATCCAGCGGCGCTCCCGGTCCGGCCTGGACGCGACAAAGGGGCCATCCACCAACAGGTCCGTCTGGGAGAGCAGGTCGTCCACCCCGGCGTCGCCGCGCTTGCGCAAGCTCTCCAGCGTAAAGCCTGTATAGACCATCACTGTCAGCCCATGAGCGCGGACCTGTGCGGCGAGCGCACCCAAGGCGGCCGCCTGCGAGAATGGCTCGCCGCCGAGGAAGCTGACCCCCTCGATCCCGTTCTTGTCCGCAGACGCCAGAACCCAGGCGGCGACCGTGTCCACGTCGGTCCAGTCCCGGTCCTCAAACTCCAGCATCTCCGGATTGCAGCACTCCGGGCAGCGCAGGGGGCAACCCTGCACCCACAGCGCAAAGCGCTTGCCCGGTCCCTCGGCTTCCGTGGCCTCCACGTAGGTCGCCACATTGATCTGAAGCTTGTCCACCCTACCGTCCCGCCAGGTCCCGCGCCCTGAAACTCAATCCAGACCGCGAACCTCAAACTCGATCATGCCCTCGCCGCCGCCAATCTGCACGAAGGAGTCCAGCGACGTCGCCACGCCCACGGAGACCCGAAACGGGTCGTCGTCAAAACGACCGCAGAGCGCATTGCCGACCTCGTACACCTTGACCGTGTCACCGTTCTCGATGGTCGCATCCCCAAACGAGACCACGACATAACCCCCGGCGCGCGCACCGCCCAGCGCGGTGAAGTTCTGGACCTGGCACTCCGAGTCCGACGGCCCGAGCAGGTCGTTGATGTCCGTGAACTCATTGTTGCCGCCGCCGATGTTGAAGTCCTCCGCGTTCTGCGCAAACGCCTCGCCTCCGTCGGAGATGACGCTGATCGCGTCGATGTCCGCACCGGGCGAGCTTCCGCCAACGGGGTCCGTGAGATCCTCGACCAGAACGTAACGGTAAGGCGAGACAGGCGGGACGCAACAGCCGTTGTCACACGTTCCGTCGCAGTCGCCGTCGCCTCCGCAGGTTTCCTCGCAGCTGCCACACACAGCCCCCTGGCACAGCTGGCCCTCGGGGCAATTCGCGTTCTCTTCACACGCCATCGGCACCTCCAGGGTGACGGTGATCGAGTCGTCGCCCGCGCATGGGTCGGGCGCGAAGACCCGCAGCACATTAGCGCCGG
>CALBXO010000415.1 GCA_937890335.1 uncultured Pseudomonadota bacterium
CCTTCCAGCGGAACGTCCTGCCTTCTGTGCGCGTCAGTCCCGTGAGATCGACGTCCCGCCTCCGTAGATCATCCAGCTCGGACTCGGGAAAATCCTCCCCGATGACCGCGACCAGATGCACCTTGGTGAAGTAGCTGGCGGACGTGGAGAAGAAGGTGGCCGATCCACCGACCGCTTCTTCCACCTGTCCAAACGGCGACTTCACGGAGTCGAAGGCGACACTTCCGACGACGAGTAGACTCATGAGGCTGCTTCCTCGACGGGCGTGGCGCCCGTCACATCCTGGGCCGGCGGTGTGACCGCCCTACCCATCTTGCGTTTGCCCAGACCCGGTTTCCCGAGCTGTCCGCACGCGGCCATGGTGTCCAGCCCGCGTGTCTCGCGGACCGTGACATTGAGGTCCTTCTTGCGAAGGCGCTCCACGAACTCTCCGACGCGGCCAGGGGCCGGCCGTTGGAACTCACCGCCGGGATGGGGGTTCCAGGGAATCAGGTTGATCTTGGCCGGGATGCCCCGCACCAGCTTGGCCAGGCGGTCCGCGTCGTCCAGCGTGTCGGTCAGGCCACCGAGCAAGACGTACTCGAACGTGATGCGGCGACGTGCCTGCAGCGGAATGTTCCTCAGCGTCTCCAGCAACACCTCGATGGGCCAGCGACGGTTGATCGGCATGATCTCGCTGCGCACGGCGTTCGTGGTGGCGTTCAGGCTGACGGCCAGGTTCACATTGGTGTCGTGGCCAAACGTCTGGAGCCGGTTCACAAGGCCACTGGTGCTCACCGTGACCTTGCGGTTGCTGAGGTTCAGGCCCTTGTCGCTGGTCATCACGTGCAGCGCCTTGATGACGTTGTCGTAGTTGTGCAGCGGCTCACCCATGCCCATCATCACGATGTTCGTCAGGCGCCCGTACTTCTCAATCGGGAACATCCGGCGGATGTGGACAATCTGCTCGACAATCTCGCCGACGGTCAGGTTCCGAAGCAGGCCCATCTTGGCGGTCTGGCAGAACGTACAGCCAATGGCGCAGCCCACCTGGCTCGACACACACAGCGTGTTCCGGTCCTCGTTTGGAATCCAGACCGACTCGACTTCTGCGCCGTCGGTACACACGAACGTGCACTTGACCGCGCCGTCCGGCGACGGATGCATCTGTCCCGGTGAGACCCGATGGAGTGAACACTTCTCGTTGAGTGTAGTGCGCAGGGACTTGGAGAGGTTGGTCATCTCGTCAAACGACGAGGCCAGCCGCACGTACATCCAGTTCCAGATCTGCTCGCCGCGGAACTTCTTCTCACCGAGCTCCGCCAGGTAGGCGTCGAGCTCGCTTCGGGTGAAGTCCTTGAGCTGGACCTTATCGGGAGACGGCGCCACGGCCAGAGCCTCAGGGCTCGGGTCGGGCGCAGGGTAGCGGTCAATGTGGGGATTCATGTGCCTCCAGGACTTACGTTTGCGTGCGCGCGACCGCGGTCGCGCGCCACAAAAGGCCTTTTGGTGAGAGGTGCGGGCCCAGCGTGGGCCGCGCAATCAGGAGCGTCGTCTACTACTCGAAGGTCGCGCCAACGGCGGTGTAGGTCGAGGCCAGGGCCCAGCCATCAATCTCGCCGTCGCCGTCGGTGTCGGCGTCCTTGTTGTCGTCACCCAGGACCTCGTTGAGCGGGGTCATGCTGCCACCGAGGTCGATCATGATGTTCTCGGCGTCCGAGCCGGCGATGCTGCCGGACAGGGTGCCAGACGCGATGCCGTCGGCGGTGATACCGCCGCCCACGATGATGTTTCGAATCGGCAGGATGATGGTCCCACCATCACCCGGCAGCGCGATGGGGAAGCCCAGGGTCGGCAGGTCGCCCGCGGTGTCGTTGGCGAAGGTGCAAGACGCGTCCACCGTGCCGTTCACCGGCCCGCTCATGGCGTCCTCGGACCAGGACACGGACCCGCTGTCGTTCACCACGCACGCGTCGCCGCGAATCATGATGTCCGCGGGCGGTGCATCCGCGGAGGCTCCGGTCAGCTGAATCAGGACGCAGACCGTACCGTCGTCCAGGCTGGACTGGAGCAGCCCATTGATCAGCGGCGCCACGCCGGCCGGCTGGGTCAACGTGAGCGTGTTGAGGCGGTTGCTGGAGTCTTCAAGCGCGCACGAGCCGCCGTTGTTGGTCCCGATTTGGCCGTTGTTCGTGCCATTGTTGGCGCCGTTGTTGGCACCGTTGTTCGCGCCGTTGTTGGTACCGTTGTTCGCGCCGTTGTTGCCGCTCGAGTCGTCGTCCTCACCGCAAGCAACACCAAACACACACAGGGAGATCGCGAGCAGGGACACCACCAGTTTCTTCGACATTCTCATTGCCTCCA
>CALBXO010000416.1 GCA_937890335.1 uncultured Pseudomonadota bacterium
ACCCGCGGTGCCGCCGCCAGCACCAGCACCGGCCGCGCCGCCGCGCCCGCGCCCACCCGCCGCTCCACCCGCGCCGCCGCTCTGGTCGGCGCTCAGGTGCCCAAAAACCTCTACGCTCTCGGCGCGGATCGTCAGGGGCGAGCCCGGTGTCACGCGGAGAGTCGCCCTCTCGTCGATGCGCAGCGTGCGGATGTTCAGGTGCTCGCCGGTCCAGCTCGTGTCCTCGACGATCGTGACATCTTCGCCGGCGTGGTCGGTCACCTGCGCCATGGCGGAGCTGGCTACGAGGGCGGCGCTCGTGAAGATGAGTGCGGTGAGTGCTCTGCGCATTCGGTTTCGATCCCGTAGTTGTGGCATTTCGCGACGCTTCCAGAGTGTAGGCGATGCACCCGCTGGGATCAAACTCGCGCGCACGCGTGAGCGCTCCGCGCACACGGGAAGCGCGAGTCTGCGCCCGGCGCCGCGGCTATTGAGGGTCCCACTCGAGGGTGCCTGCGTCCACGATGCCCGCGGTGCCGTCGTCCCAGCCAACCCGCAATGCGCCGCCGGCGTCGATGCCGCGGGCGGTGCCAACGCGCGACTCCTGCCGCACACGGCGCCCGTCCACGTCTGCCAGAGATTCCCAACGTGTCCGCAGCGCGCCCAGCTCACCACCGGTCGATTCCAGGTCAGCCACGCATTGGCGCAGGCGGTCAACGATGCCCGACAGGAGCTGGAGGCGATCGTGGCTCACGCCGGTCACGGCGCGCAACGACGTGGCACGGAGCCCGGCTTGGTCGAGTTGGGAGGGGTCGTTGTTCACGTTGATCCCCATGCCAACCACCGCACGAACGTGGCCTGCCTGGCTCAGACTCTCGACCAGGATTCCGCCGAGCTTCAGGCGGTCCACCGCGAGGTCGTTCGGCCATTTGAGCCGCACGTCGGCGCCGGTGACGTCGCGCAGAGTCTCGACGGCTGCGATGCCGGCGAGCAGCGTGAGCCTAGGCGCGGCCGCCGCGGGAACGCGAGGCTGGACGATGATGGACATCAGCAGACACTGGCCGGGAGAGTCGATCCAGGCCCGGCGCGCACCGGCGGTGTACCTGCCGCGTCCCGCGGTCTGATGATCCGTGACCCAGACCGTCCATGGCGGGGCGGAGAGGGCGTCCAGGGCGAGCCGGTTGGTGGACGGCGTGCTGCGTGACCAGCGGATGTCGAGGTTCATGGGGCCCCTCGCTACCGGCGTCGCCAGAACAAGTATCTGGGGGGGCTCTCGACACCGCAACCGCAGCCGTCCGCCGCGCCTTGCGCTCCTTCACCACCGCCGGGATCACCTCCGGCGTCCGCGCCGCCGTCCGAGGCTTCGCAGGCACCGTTTCGGCACACCTCGTCGGTGTCGCAGACGGCGTCGCCGCACTGCTGCTCCGGTTGGCACCCGCCCGCCCCACACACCTCGCCTTCGGGGCATTGCGTCTCGACGCAGTCGGCGTAGACACAGTTTCCGGCGACGCAGGTCTGGCCATCCTGGCAGGTGACGTTGAAGCAGGGGTCCTCGATGCAGACGCCACGGTTGCAGGCAAACCCAGTGTTGCACTCGACGTGGTCGCACGCGTCCTCGCACGCCCCTCCCAGGCAGACCTCGCCCACGCCGCAGCGCACCGACAGGCACGGATCCTCGATACAGACGCCGCCCTGACAGACCGCGCCACCCTCACAGATCACCTCGCGGCACGCGACGATGCCGTCGTCGAGGCAATCGCCCAACCAGCACGCCTCGCCGTCGGGGCAGGTCACTGCCTCGCACGGATCATCGACGCAGACGCCGTCTACGCAGACCCGTCCCTGGTCGCAGTCCACGTCGGCGCAGGCAGCGACGTTCCTGTCGATGCAGACGCCGTCGTCGCAGAGTTGGTTTTGGGCGCAGCGCAGTCCGAGGCAGCGGTCGATCAGGCAGAACCCCTCGTTGCAATAGAAGCCGCGCGGGCACTCGCCGGCAGCGCAGGGCTCGGCGCACTCACCGTCGACGCAGCTCCGGCCGTCCACGCACTCGGGGTCTTCGTCCACGTCCCCGTCGCAATCGGTGTCAACGCCGTCACAGACGTCGTCGCCCAGATCTCCACAGCCCCCGCACGCGTTCTGGACGCGCTCGTCGGTCTGTCCGTCGCAGTCGTTGTCCTGGCCGTCGCAGATCTCCTCGGGGGCGATGCCGCAGGTACCGCAGGCGTTTTGCACGCCCTCGTCGACTTCCCCGTCGCAGTCGTCGTCCACGCCGTTGCAGACCTCCTCCGGAGGGACGCCGCACCCGCCGCAGGCGTTGGCCAGCCCTTCGTCCACTTCGCCGTCACAGTCGTTGTCCGCGCCGTCGCAGACCTCCTCGGGGACCGGGCCGCAGAAGCCGCAGTCGTTCTGGACGGCCTCATCGACCCGGCCGTTGCAGTTGTTGTCCTGCCCGTCGCAGACCTCCTCGGGCGCGGGGCCGCAGCGACCACAGGCGTTGATGAGTCCCTCGTCCACGAGCCCGTCGCAGTCGTTGTCCCGGCCGTCGCAGACCTCCTCAGGTGCTGGGCCGCAGCCGCCGCAGGCGTTGGCGACGCCCTCGTCGCGCAGGCCGTCACAGTCGTTGTCCTCCCCGTCGCAGACCTCCTGCGGCGTCGGACCGCAGCCGCCGCAGGCGTTGAGCAGCCCCTCGTCCACGAGTCCGTCGCAATCGTTGTCCTCGCCGTCGCAGACCTCCTCGGGTACCGGTCCGCACCCTCCGCAGGCGTTGACCACGCCCTCGTCCGTGAGTCCGTCACAGTCGTTGTCCTCGCCGTCGCAGACCTCGGATGGCTCGGGCCCGCAGGCGCCGCAGAGGTTCTGAACCCCCTCGTCCACTCGCCCGTCACAATTGTCGTCGATCTCGTTGCACACCTCGTCCCCTGGCCGCCCCAAGGTGAGGCAGTCGAAGGCACCTCGCACGCAGGTTCGCTCGCCGATTGCGCAGACTCCGTCCAATCCCGTGTCGCATCGTGCGCCTCCCCCAGGGTTTCCGTCGTCCACCAGACCGTTGCAATCGTTGTCGAATCCGTCGCACTGCTCGGGGCTGGGTTCACAGATTCCCTCGAGCGTCAGCTCCTCGAGCACCGGGCCCAGGAAATCGTTCCGCGTGAAAAAGAAGACCTCAGCCTCGATGTAGCGGCCGCGCAGGGGCATGGGGTCTCCATTGCCCAGCTCGATCCAGGGAGAGGCTGTGAGAGCCTCCTGGGTGTTTGCCGCCCGCGCGCGGATTCTGAAAGTCGTGTCGGGCAGCTCCCGGCTGGTCCAGAACGCGCGGCCCCACTCGCGGTCGACCTCGTTGCTGTCGTGTACCGCGCGCCATGTGCCCGAGCGCAGGGTGACG
>CALBXO010000417.1 GCA_937890335.1 uncultured Pseudomonadota bacterium
AGCCGCGCATCGCGCGGGTGCTCGCGCAGGAGCTCCCGCCGCCCGCCAACCTACCGGAGAACGTTGCGCAGCAGACCCTGGCCCAGCGGTTGGTCGACCGGCTGCTGACCCGTGGATTTCTGACCATCGGCGATCTCCGCGACGCGCTGTCCGGCAGCCCGCGCAAGCTGCCGGACCTGACGCTGCGCGACTTCGTGCGCGGCGACGCGCTCCTGCGTATCGACCGCCGGCTGACCCGCGAGCTCGATGGGGCCTACCGCCGCGGCGAAGTGTATATGCGGCTGCTGCTGCGGCTCAGCGCGCTGTTCTTTGGTACGCCGCCAGGCCGTTTCGTCACGCTGTTTGGCACCATCCCGTTTGGCGGCGCCTACGTCATCTTGTCGGGGCTCGACCACATCCTGAACCCCGCGCTGGGCTGGTTCGACGTGTTTGAGCCGCCGTTCCTCAACGGGCCGGCGATCGCCGCCGTCGGGTTCTACCTGCTGTTGATGATCCATCTGGCCGCAGCGCGGGCGTTCAGCCTTCGCCTGGGTCGCGCCGCGCTGTCCGTGGTGACCGCTGTGCTATGGCGTTGGCCGAGGCGTCTGTACCTCAGCGCGCCGGTGCAGTCGTTTGTGAAGAGCCCGGTCGGGAAATGGCTCGTGCGGTGGGTGGTGCGGCCTGCCGTCCCGACGATCGTACTCGGGGGCCCTGCCTTGGCGGCGCCGCCGACGTGGGCCGGATCGATCGCCCTGGCTCTGTTCGTGGGCTGGAACCTTGTGCTCAACTCGCAGCTGGGCAAGCGACTCGAGGACCGGGTGACGGTCTGGGCGGCGGTCCAGTTTCGGTTCTGGCGGCATCACCTCGTCCCGGGGTTGATCGAGCTCGTTCTGGCCTGGTCGCGCCGTGCGCTGGACGCGATGGAGCGCATCTTCTACCGCGTGGACGAGTTCCTCCGCTACCGCAGCGGGGACTCGCGCCCGGCGATGGTGGCAAAGGCGCTGTTGGGCCTGGCGTGGGGCGCCCTCGCCTACGTGATTCGCATCTATGTGAACCTGCTCATCGAGCCGCAGATCAACCCGATCAAACACTTCCCGGTGGTGACCGTCAGCCACAAGATCATCCTCCCCTTTACGGTACAGCTCACAACCCTGTTCTCCCTGCCCTTGCGCCCATTCCTCGGCCCCGTACTGGCCAGCACCGTGGCCGGGCCCACGGTGGTGCTGCTGCCCGGCGTCTTCGGGTTTCTGGTGTGGGAGCTCAAGGAGAATTGGCGCCTGTATGAGATGAACCGGCCCAAGAGAATGCGCCCCGTCATCATCGGCCACCATGGCGAATCCATGCTGAGCCTGATGAAGCCGGGGTTCCACTCGGGCACCTTGCCTCGGCTCTACCGTCAGCTGCGCTACGCCGTGGCCAAGGGCAACGAGCGCAACGTCCGCAAGCGCCGCGAGGGGCTGCTGGAAGTGCACCTCGCCCTGGAGACCTTCCTCCACCGCGAGTTCCTCGCCCTCATCGACGCATCTGGGCTCGTAGGCACGGTGCGTTTGCGGGAGCTCGTGCTTGGCTCCAACCGCGTCCAGATCGCCATCGTGCACGCCGACCACGACGCGGCGCTGCAATTGGACTTTGAGGAGCACGCCGGGTGGTTGCTGCTGCGCGTCACCGCGGGCTTTGTAGACGCGCTGTCTCCGCAGGGCGCCGGCGCCGTCCGTCTCGCGCTGGACGGCGTGTGCCGCATCACCGGCGTCGACCTGCTGGCCGGCGACGTCGAGGCCGCGCTGCCCGAGGGTGCCTCCTACGATGTCACGGAGGGCGGGCTGGCGGTCTGGCCGGGGGGGCGCTGGGAGACGGAGGTGCTCTACGACCTGCGCCAGAAGCAGCACATCAAACCGCAGGTCGTGCGCGGCGATGTGGAGATGCCCACCCTGGAAGCGGCGCAGCTGCTGGTCAGGCACCGCCCCATGGCGTGGGCCGAGTGGGTCGCGGCGTGGGACCGGCAGACGGGCAAGGATTCACGGCTCGGGTAGGACCGGGCGCTCCGCCAGATAGACGATCTGCATGTGGGAGCCCACCATCAAGGAGTCTGGAGGGTTGAGCACATCCTCGTGCGTCCTGGGGTCACGCACGCCGATGACAAGGGCGTCCATCGTAGACTTGATGCGCCTGCTCAGCTCCCCAAACGTCGTGTCTCCGCCGGGGGATTTCCCGACGTACAGGCTGTGGTGGCCGGTGGCCGCGACGCGCCCCATGATGGACGCCGTCCCCGGCATCTCCACGGCGTGCGCGAGCAGGGAGAAACCCATCAGCGTGGTCTCAATCACCTCATCGGCACCAGCAGTGCGGGCGTGCTCCACGTTCTCCGCGTCCAGGATCTCGGCGACGATGTACAGGGGCTTGGCGCGGCGCCCCGCCGCCTCCTGTCGCTTGAGCCAGCGGCGGATGGTGAACGCGGTCAGGATCGTCTGCGCATCCGCGGTCTGCGGCAGCACGTCACGCTTGCCGACGATCATGACAGCCGACGCGTACGCGACGCGGGCCTTGCCGAGTTCACTCTCCTTGGTCGGGTCCCCGTCCACCCACGTGTAGGCGGCGGGTACATCCTTGGGGCGCTCCTGCGGGGCGAAGATCAGGATGTCCCGGTCGTGATCGGTGACCTCGTCGGCGAGGACATCGAGCAGCATGCGGGCTCGAAGGTCGTAGCCGCAGATGACGATGTGATTGACTTTGCCGCTCATGCGGAACTGCTCCTCGCGAATGCTGATGACGCTCTGAAGGATCGTGTTGCCCACGATACCGGCGAACAGCGCCAGCGTGAACATTCCGAGGATCATGAGCACGCCGCCGATGGCGCGCCCCACGGCGGTCTCGGGGAAGATGTCGCCGTAGCCCACGGTGGTCAGGGTTACCAGCGCCCACCAGAGCCCATCCGTGACCCCCGTGACATTGTCGTTGACCTTGTTCTCGGCCAGGTAGAGGCTCCAGCCGCCGACGATCGTACTGGTCCCCAACAGCGCGAACCCAAAGCCGTAGAGCAGACCGTTCTCCTTGAAAGCGCGGAACAGCCCTGTGAACGGCGTGTCCGTGCGCGACATCTTCACGCCGCGCAGAAGGCGCAGCAGACGCAGCACGCGCAGGCTCCTGAGCGCCGGGACGAGGGCCAGCACGCTCAGGATGTCCACCAGATTGAGCGGCTGCAGGCAGTACAGGAGCCTGCCGGTTACGTGAGGGACGAGCCGGCCAGCGCGGCTGCGGGAGAAGAAGTGGACCGTGGGCGGGCGGTAGCTGACCACCCGCAGCACAATCTCCACTGCGAAGAACACCAACACAGCCCGGTCGATGGCCACGTACCATTTGGGCTCTGGGTCCATGTCCAGAACCGCCTCTGCCGCCAGCATGCCGATGGACAGGACGATGGCGGTCCAGATGACGCCGCTGGTCCAACGGTAGAGCGGCGTATCCGGGCGATGGAACGCGGTGTAGAGGGTGTCGGCAAGCCGTTCACGCATGGCGCAAGAATCGCCGAGGTGGCCGCAACCGCAAGTATACCGGGGTTTGCGCTGCGGATGTCGGCGTATCCAGGCGTGCGTCCGCCGGTGACGCACTGCCGAGCTCCGACTACGCCCCCGACAAGATCTCGATTTCGTGCAGCTGGAGCTCTTCGAGCAGCTCGAAGGCGCGGTTGGGTTCCAGCGCGGCCAACTCCTTCCAGCGGCGGCCGGTGCGCCCCTCCAGCGCAAACGCCCCGTAGGTCCCGGGGCCGTCCGCGTCGCCGATGACCTTGCGCGCCAGGCTCTTGAGCATGCCCCACGTGGACTCCGCCTCCCCAGGGGCACCGACCACCAGGGTCGTGGGGGGGCCGTCCGCCGGGTCAAACCGGCGACCCTCCACCGTGTCATCGCCGATGATGTCGTCCAGGTCCACCTTGACGCCGAGGGTCTTCTGGACCGCGGCACCGACGGCCTTCTCAAGCAGGGCAGCCTGCATCTGGTCCTTGACCTTGGTCGGGTCCGGCAGCAGCGGCGCCGGATCCTCCTTGGGCTGCGGAAGCAGCTCCGATGTGATGCGCGCCAGGTCCGCCGGACGCAGCGGACTCAGAAACTTCCCGTCGTGCATGCCGCGCCCCCGCGACATGTGCAGGCGCAGCAGGTGCAGCCGCGCGACCGTGTCCCGAACAGCGGCCGCGTCCTCACCCGCCTCCAGCCGCTTGCGCGCGGCCCCCGCCCACGCTGCAAACTCCGGGCTGTCGTCGTCCGTGAGCGAGGCGATGAAGGCCTCCACGCAACCCAGATCGGCGTCCGTGGGTGCGAGCACGACGGGCGCGTTGCGCTTGACGGGCTTGTAGCGGGCGGCGTCGATCAGGAAACTCGCCAGCGGCTGCACGTCCCGAAGAATCGGGAGCTCGATCTCGTCATCCACCGTGTGCAGCTTGATGACGGTCTGGATCCACCCCTCGTAGAGTTCCGCGCGTTTGAGGTCGTCAAAGTCCACGCGGACTCGCTCTTCGCCAAAGCGCGCCAGCACAGCGAACGTGGTCACGATGACGCCCATGAACTCCTCCCGCGTCTGGGAGTGGTTCACAATCGCCACGACCTCCTCACCCTGAAGGTGGTGTAGCCCGTAGCCGCATTGGCCGAGCGCGCGTCGGAACATCGGCGAGTAGTTGTACGGCGGAAACCGGGCCCGAGCCGCCGCCAGGTGCTGCCGGGCGAGGGCGGACACATCCACCGCGGCCGTGTTCACAGCGAGACGCCCAGCCAGAGCCAGGCGCGGGAGCCTTTGAACATGGTGTCGAGCGTTGTGTCGGCGATGCGCAGCTGGCTCAGCCGCGGCCGGATATGCTGGATCCCGATGCCAGCATCGAGGCCGAACGCGCCGAGATCGAAGGTCCCGCCGGCGCCCAGCCCGATCGCGAGCCCGGCGAACGGCCCCTCGGCCACGTCGCAGTCCTCATGGACACAGGCTGCGGATTGCTCCTCGATCAATGTGTTCAGATCGCCCCCCGGAAACAGAAGCACGAGGCCAGCGCTCGCTCTGAGGTCCAGCGTCAGGCGCGCGCTCAAGGGAGTGCGGAACGCGCCGCCGGCGTGCATCGTCAGATCACTGCCAAACGTATCCAGGCCGTCCAGGCTCGACTCCCACTCCGTGTTGGGCACGTACACCAGGCCGGCGCCGACATAGAGTTTGGGCGCGACGCGAAACCAGACATCGCCACCAAATCCAATGGCCGAATTGTCCGTCGTGTCCTCGGAGATTGGGTCCACCCCGTCGCATTGGCCGTTGCAGCTGGCGTCGATGGTGCCACTCCCAGTCAGAAGGAGGCCCAGACGCGCCTCGACGATGAACGCTGGAGGCTCGGAGGGCGCCCGCGGCGGCTCGGTGACGGCGGGCACTTCGGGCTCGGCGACGACCTGCGTCGGCTCGTCCGGTGGCACCTCCTTGGGCTCCGGCAGGGGCTCCGGCACAACGGGGTCAGCGACAATGGGAGCAGCCCCGCAGTCCGCGAGGTCCAGGCTGTACTCGACGATCTTGTCCATCACCGCCTCGGGCGGCGGGTTGGCGACGCGCGGGGCTGACCGCGCCTTGTCCAACGCGTCACGCGCCTCTTCGCAGCGGTCCAACCGAAACAGGGCGCGCCCCAGGTTCAGGTAGGTGAGATTGAGCGGGCCAAGATCAATCGACGCTTGGAACAGGCGCACCGCCTTCTCAAACTCTCCGGCCTGAAACGCGGCGGCCCCCTCCTCATAGAGTTTGATCTGGGTGTCGCTGGGCGACGCAAAGTCCTGGGCGGCGGCGGGCGTTGCGCACACCAGCGCGGCCAGCAGCGCGGCCAGGCAAAGGATCGGTCTCATGGAGCGGGGTCCTCGATCGAATCGTCATCCATGGGCACGACGCAGATCGCATCCCGGCAGACTGTGGTGGCCGGGCAGCCGGCGTCGTTCGCGCAGGACGGCTCGTCCGGGTCCTCCGCGCTGGGGATGCCGTCACCGTCGACGTCCGCGTCGCAGTGGTGGTTCTCCGGATTGCAAAGGAAAAAGGGTGGGCAATACGGCCGGTTGGGGTGGCATTGGAGGAAGTCCACGCTGCCCCGATCCACGATCGTAATCTCGCGCAGCTCCGTAAACTTGTTCCCCACGTCGTCGATGACGCCGACCTTGGTCGTGTACTTTCCGGCGACGGCGTAGGCGTGGTCTGTCACCGGGTTGCGGGTGCGGACCGCCGCGGTCCCGTCGCCAAAATCAAACTGGTACCAGTCGATGCGCCCCTCGGGGTCGTAGCTCGGTCCCGCGTCAAAGACGACAGTCTGGCCGGCGTACGCATTCACGGGCGCGGAGTAGCGCACCTCCGGGAGGTCGCCAATCTCTGGCTGGTCAATGCAGCCCGCTCCCAGCACCAGGAGGATACCCACCAACGCCCTCATCGTTGGGTCTCCAGGATGGCGTCCCAATGACGCAGGAGAGTGGGCAGGTGCGAGGGACCGGTGGAGTTCGTTTCCGTGTAGTGATCGCCGGGGGCCTCGGTGATGTAGGGACCGTCGGGGTTCAGCTTGAAGTCGTAGTTCTCCACAATGTACCCGAGCTCGTCGTGACCAAGGCCCAGCGTGAAGATATGCGCACCGGGCATGCGCTCCTTGAGGTACGGCCCGCCGGGCGCCGCCGTGAGGTCGGGCGGGTTCGGGTTGCCGGGGCTGACCATACAGGGATAGGCCGCGCCGGAGGCCAACGCCAAACCGGGGTTCCAGGCGCAGGCAGCGTCCTGACAGGCGAAACCGGCGCCGCAGGCGTCGTCATCCTCGCACGGCGTCCTGCAGCGTCCCTCGGCGCACGCGTCGCCCTCCGCGCACCCGGCGTCGTCGTCGCACAGGGCGCCCACGGGCCGGCATGTGTGAAGCTCTGCGTTGTCACGGTGGGACTGCATGCAGCTCCAGCCCACCGGGCAATCGGCTCCGGTGGTGCACGTCATGGGTAGCAGCGTCACCGCGCATTGGATGATCTCGGGGTCGCCGAGCACGGGCGTGAATGCGTACTCCGCCCTGGGGTCATACCCGCCCACCACCGTCTCGGGGAACACCTCGCCCGGCATGGTGAACATCGTCACCGCGCCAATGCGCACGAGG
>CALBXO010000418.1 GCA_937890335.1 uncultured Pseudomonadota bacterium
CGACCAGGACGGTGTTGCCGGCTTTGAGGTCGCGAAAGTGTTCTGCGTACTCCGAGACCAGAACGAGCTTGTCGGCCTCCCATTCGCACACATTGCCGTTGACCAGATCGAGCGCTCCACGCTCGCTGCAATCGTTCTCGTCGCTCAGGAACACGAGCGCCAGGTCTGCGCCATCGCGGATCACCCCGCGGTTCGCCCCCGACAGATGGGGTTGTGTCGTAGCCAGGTAGGCCGCCTGGAGCCCCGCCTCAAACCCGTACCCGGCCGTCCCCTGGGTGACCAGACAGCCAAAGTCTCGCTCCAGCTCGTCGGCCCTGCCGGCGTACGCCTCACTGGTCAACAGGGACGCAAACTCCGCGGGGCAGCCCGTGGTATCGACCTGGATCGTGCAGCTGGGACCCGGTTCACCGTCGAAGGTAGTCCGCAACCGGCCCGACTGCTCCGCGTCCTCCACATCGGTGGTGATGACGCCGATCTGGAAGTCCACACCCGCCTCGACGAGCGGCGCGATGAAGGCGGCCGCCGCCTCACGGATGGACGCCTGCTCCTCGCACATGGAGCCGCTGTTATCGACGATCCAGATGATGTCGAGGGGAGGCGGACCATCTGCGCCAGCGTCGGCGGCGCCGACATCGACGAATCCCCCATCCGGGCCGTCGTTCTCGTCGCTGGGCGGGGTCACGTTGGAATCGACCTCCTCTCCACCCACACTACCGTCCTCGACGGCCTTGCGCGCCACGCGCTGGATGTCGTTGGGATCTTCCATGGCGTCCGCTGAGCAGACTCCGATCTCGTCACCATCACCTTCCGCACGATAGCCGTGCGGCAACGTCTCGGGACACAGAAACCCGGTCTCCGTGATCACGAACGCGCAGTAGTCCTTGCCCTTCTGCGAGACCTTTTCGCCTCCGTTCGGGCAGGGGTCTGGCGCTTGGTAGACCGGGTGGTCGTTGCAAGCCGCCAGGGCCAGCGTGGCGAGCGCAACCAAGCAGACCCCGCGTCCAATTTGCAATCTCATCATTCGTCCTCCTGCCCCGCGTCCTCGGCAGAGTCATATAGGTCGGATGGGTGACCGTACGGCGCCCATAGAATCGTCAGATCGATCTCTTCCGTGTCGGCGGCTCCCTTGGATGCCTTGTCGAGCTCCACGAGCGCAGGCCACAACACGTTCTGGTAGAGGATCTCGAGCTTGGGGAGGTCCTCGCGCCGCACGCGCAGACTCACGGTCCGCGCGAACGCGCGTGGATCCTGCGCAAAGAAGCGACCGTAGACCGCGCCGACCACGGACCCCAACAGGTTGTTGAGTCCGTCCAGGCGCGCCGCCCACTCCGACTGCACAAGTCGAAACTCACTGGCGACAACCCGCCACGTCGGCGTCCGTCCCTGCACTTGCTCGACGCGCCCCTGCGCCTGAAGCGACTCCAAGGCTGTGAGCACGTCGGACGGTTCCAGCTCCAGCGCCTGGGCGATGCGGGCCTCGCTCAATGGGCCCGCCCAGAGCATGAACTCAACCCGGCGTGGCAGCCCATGCGTCTCGTCGGGATCCACAAAACCCTTCTTGAGCTGCTTGGACAGCAGCGCAACCTTCCGCATGCTCACGTCGAGAAGTTCCGCAGCCTCCCGCATCTTGAGCCCGCGGCGGCGCGTCTCGTGGAAGTAGGCCATCTGCGCCCACTCGCCGAGATCCTTGAGCGGCACGCGCAGCAGCTGGGCCAACCGACTCGGCGGCATCAGCAGCGCGTAGACCACCCGTTGGGCCATCTCCGGAGGGACGGAATCATGCGGAGCGCGGTTGGAGGTTGGATCAGTCACCTGACCAACATGGCCACCCCCGCGAACCCTGTCAACGCTTTATGCACATCAGTGCATAAATTAAGTCACAGAACAGTGTCCGAAGTCAGCACGACATTCATGCCGGCGGCCTCAAACCTGGCGAGCGCCGCCGCGGCGAGGGCCGGAAAATCCAGCGACGGGGGCAGGGGATCCAGGGGCGGTGGAGTCACAGGCGAGCTCGCGTCCGCCAGAATGTAGATCTTCCGCGCGAGCGACGGGTCTTCGATGGTCACGCGGTCCAGCATGTCCGTCAGCGTGGACAACACACAGTGGGAGCTCGCCTCGCCAAAGACATAGACCCGGTCGTGATCCAGCAGCGCCTGGTACAGCTCGTTGTTGAACCCGCCCACGCTCGCGCCGCCGAGCTCCCGCACCTCCGGCGCGAGCACGGAGTAGCTCTCGGTCAGCGGATGGCTGCCCTTGGTCTCGATGTGCGTCTGCTGACGGCGGCACAACGCGTGAAACAGCGCCGCCTCCATGACGGCGGGCATCAGCGCGTGGCTCGTTCCACCCAGGAGCGTGTGGTAGGGCCAGACAGTCAGGACGTACTTGCCGCTCTCCTCGAGCTTCTCGCAATACTCCAGCGCCTCGGCCTGATGATGGACCGCTCGCCAGCGACCGGACCGCACGTCCGCCACTGAAATGGGCGTGAACGGGGGCGGGTGGACGCCGTCAGCGTCGGCCCACCATGCGGGATGGAAGATCTGGTAGACACCATGGGTGTCCAGGCTGAAATAGAGCGTCGTCAGGTGACGTAGGTTCGTGTACAGCCACTCGACAGCGCGTCGCATGTCCTCGACAGCGCCCGGCACGAAGAGGCTCGCCTGCGGGTGGCAGAAGCCCACCTGACAGTCGATGCCAAACGCGGCGATTCGCAGAGTGTCCTCCGCGGCCGGCGCAATGCCCCATTTGTCTCGGTAGCTGGTCGCCTCGGCGGCGACGACGGCGCCACGCTCGATGAACAGCGTGCCCACCGCGCTCGGCTCGTAGAAGCTGGGAAGTGGAAGGTCCATGTCTTGCCAGACTGCTCAGTGTGTGTTTTTTACGCGTAGCAGAACCCGGGTGGGCGCACCGCCCGCCCCAACTGAAAACTACCATGATAGAAGTCGAAGGACTCACCAAGTACTACGGACGCGTCCGCGCCGTCAGCGACCTGACGTTCTCGATTCCCAAGGGCGAAACGGTCGGATTCCTCGGTCTCAATGGCGCCGGCAAATCGACGGCGCTCAAGGTGTTGGCGGGCTTCCTCCTGCCCACCGCGGGTTCGGTCCGCATCGAGGGCCACGACGTGGTCGCCGACCCCCTTCGCGTCCGGTCACGGATCGGGTTCCTGCCCGAGCGGCCGCCACTCTACGATGAGATGACCGCGCGGGATTTCCTGTCTTACGTCGGCCGACTGCGCGGGATGGGGCGGGCCAAGGTGGAGCTCAGGATGAAGACGGTCATGGAGCGGACCGGCATCGCCGACCACGCCGACCGCCTCATCGAGACCCTCTCGCTCGGGTATCGCAAGCGGCTGGGCATTGCGCAAGCGATCATCCACGAGCCCAACCTGGTGATTCTCGACGAGCCCTGGTCCGGCCTGGACCCCCTGCAGCGCCGGCATATGCGAACTCTGCTGAGCGGTCTTCGCGGCGAGCACACCGTGCTCATCGCGTCCCACAACCTGCCGGAAGTGCGCGAGACCTGCGGGCAGTTGCTCGTCCTGCGCGAGGGGCAGCTCGTCGCGCAGGGCACCGAGGACGAGCTGGTGGCACAACTCGGTGACGACGCCTCCCGCATCGACGCTCCCAACATTCTGGAGGCGGTCTTCCTGCACCTTGTGGGACCGCGGGAGGTGGCGGCGTGAGAGCAGTACTCCTCATCGTTCAGAAGGAGCTCGGTGCGTACTTCAAGAGCATGCTCGGCTACCTGGTCTTTGCCGTGCTGCTGTTTGTGGACGGGCTCCTGTTTCACGGGCTTGCGCTCGGCGGCGCGGACAAACTCAGCGCAACTGTTCTGACGCAGTTCTTCAACTTCACGTCAGGCGTCACGATGATCGCGGCGATCCTGATCAGCATGCGACTGTTCGCCGAGGAGCGACGCGACGGCACGTTGGTCCTGTTGTACACGGCGCCGCTGACCGATTGGCAGATCATCATCGGCAAGTGGCTGTCCGCGTGGACGTACCTGACGCTCTTCCTGGCCCTGACTGCGTACATGCCGTTGCTGGTCATGGTGAACGGCACAGTGAACTTTGGGCAGCTGCTCAGCGGCTACCTGGGCCTGTGGCTACTCGGCGCAGCGGTCACAGCGATAGGCACTTTCGCCTCGTCACTGACGCGGTCGCAGCTGTTGGCCGGCGCGGTCAGCGGGGCCATCGTGACGACCCTCGTCCTCTCCTGGCAACTGTCCGCCCGCGTGGACCCGCCGTTCGACGTCCTCTTCAGCTTCCTGGCGCTGCACAACAAACACTTCCTGCCCTTCATGAAGGGCAGCATCCACGTCCGTGACATCGTCTACTACCTGTCGGTGACGTTCCTGTCCCTACTGCTGACACGCCAGGTGCTCGCTGCGAGGAGGTGGACCTGATGTTTGCCATCCTCTCCCTCATCGCCGCCCTCGGCGGATCTGGGCTCCTGTTTCTCGGCGAAAGAATCGCTGGCCCGGGTGTCGCGGCCAGACCTGTCCTCAGCGGGATTGGCGCGGTGCTCGTGCTCGTCGCCGTCGTGGTGCGCATCGTGTCGCTGGTCACCCGCCCGACCGAACGCCGGGTGCTCGCGCTGCCCGTGGCGGCCTACGCCTCCATGTTGGTGGGCGTCGTGCTGTACGGTTTGACGCTCGAGGGAGCGCCAGTTGGTCCCGATTCGGACGTGTCCACCATGCTGGCAGTGCTCTGGCCCATCTTCTGGACCGCTGGGGCCGTCCCGGCAGTCCTGATGGAGCTGGCGCTGCGACGTATGGAAGGCGCCAGCCGCATCGAGGACCGCCGCGTCTTCAGCCTTGGGTCCGGGGGTCTGGTCATCGCGCTGGCGACCTCGTGGCTGCTCGTCATCAACTACGTCGCCACCGACCGTGACACGAGCTGGGACACGCGCGCCGTCGCCGAAGTCCAAGCCTCCGGGCTGACGCGAACCATGGTCAAGAGCCAGACCGAGACCGTCACGGCGACGCTGTTCTTTCCCCCGGCCAACGAGGTGGGAGAGACCGTTGAGCCCTACTTCCAGAGCCTGGCAAAGGAGAACCCGCTCTTCGTCGTCGAGCGCACGGACGCGGAGCGTAACCCGGGGCGCGCCAAGGAGCTTCGCGCCCGAAAGAACGCGACCATCGTGCTGCACAGGGGCGACAACCGGCAGAGCATCGTGCTCGACCTGGAGCCTGCCAAGGCGCGCACCACCCTCAAGAAGTTCGACACCGAGGTCCAGTCCAAGCTGGCCAAACTCACGGTGACGGACCGCTATGTCTACGTGGTCACCGGCCACGGCGAGCGATCCACGACGCCCCGAACCGACGAGGCGCCGGGCTTCCGGGACACGCGCGAGGTTCTGCAGCGACTCGGCTACCGCATCAAGACCATCACAACGACCGACGGGCTGACCAAGGCGGTTCCGAAGGACGCAACCTTCGTCCTGCTCGCCGCACCCGCCTCGCCGCTGTTGGACAGCGAAGTCAGCACATTGCGCATGTACATGCGCGGCGGCGGGTCCCTGTTTGTCCTGCTCGACCCAGAATCGGAGAAGGACCCTGAACTTGGCGCCCTGCTCGACGACCTTGGTGTCGCTGTGGACCGGACCGCTCTGGTCCACGACTCCACCTTCGTGGCCCTGACCGGCGCGGCCATCGACCGGCGCAACGTAGTCTCCAACCGCTTCACCAGCCACGGCTCCACTGCGGTGCTGAGCAAGGTCAGCGGACGCGCGATCGTCTGGTTCAGCGGCGCCGCTGCGCTGACCAAGTCACCCGCAGCCGGTGCTGCGGACGTGACGTTCACGGTGAAGTCGTTCTCGGGAAGCTACGCGGATGCGAACGAGAACCTCGCCTTTGACGACGGCGAGAAGAAGAGCGTGTTCAACCTGGTCGCTGCGGTCCAACTGCCCGGTGCCGACGGGGAGCGCGGCGGCCGCGCCATCGTGGTGGGAGACGCGGACATCATCAGCGACAAGCTTCTGCGCCACAACCTGCCCAACCAGCAGTTCCTGGTCGACAGCATCCAGTGGTTGGAGGGCAACGAATCCGCCGGCGCTGAGGTCCCCGACATCGAGGACACGGCCATCGTTCACACGCGCAACGAGGACCAGGCCTGGTTTTGGGGCATGATCGTGGGGATGCCCGTCATGCTGCTGATCTTCGGGCTGGTCATACGACGCTTTCTGCGCCGTGAGTGGGGGGCAGCATGAACCGCATCGAACTCACCGTCCACGCAGCCCTGCTGTTGATCGCGCTGGGCCTGGCGTACGGGGCCTGGAAATCCGACGCTCCCGAAGAGAGACGCTCATTCGCGATTTTCGAGCCCGCACAGGGCATCGACGAGGTGGCCTGGGAGGACGACAAGACGGTCGCCAAGGTCAAGGTCGAGGCCGCCTCCGGCGAGGTCCGGACGTGGATCACCCACGGGCGTCGCAAGCCGATCCCAAAAGCCACGCCAACTCCGCCCACGCAGCCTGCGAGCGCCATCGATGCAGCGCCCCCTCCGTCCGATGCCGACGCCGGCGCGCGCGCAGACACCGGCCCTGCCAACGGCGCCGACGCAGGCAGTGCCAACGTCAGCCCTGACGCGGGCGCATCGCCGGACGCGGCACCCGCGAGCAAACCGGATGCGCCGAAGAAGCCACCCACGAGCCAGCCTGCCAGCGAGGCCGCCGATGCACCGTCGGAGCCCGTGCAGTACGGGGAGCCCGACCTCCGCTCGTTCCCCGGCAACGAGACCTCCAGCCAGCTCATCGACGCGCTCACGCCCATCAAGGCCCTGCGACAGTTTGAGGACGTGGACGCGGAGACGCTCGCCGCCATGGGGATGGACAAGCCGCGCGGTACGCTCACGGTCCGCGCAAACGGCGGCAAGACCATTGTCTTCGAGGTGGGCGAGACAGCCTACGGGACGCGCAGCACGTACGCGCGCATCCAGGGTGAGCCGGCAATCTACCTCCTCGGAGACGACATCGTCTCCATGGTGAGGTCTGCCGATTCGCGGCTGATGGAGCGCCGATTCTGGACGTTCGACGAGCCGGACGCCGTGACCATCGAGGTGAAGGCTGCCGGGTCGCCCGCGGTAAACCTGGCGCAACAAGCCCGTCTGTCCAAAGGCAGCTCCTATTGGACCCGCGCCGGTTCAGAGGCGCGCGTGACGGAGGTAGAGGGGTTCGTCGGTAAGCTCTTCGACCTCCGGACCCAGACCTACCCCGCGGCGGGGACGGTGCCGGCGGACGGGGACCTGGAACCAGTCATGGTCGCTACGTTCGGTGTGGAAGGACAGCGAGGGTCCAAACTTGAGCTCGCGCGCAGCGCCGGTGAGCCGGGCAAGGACACCTGGTACGCCCGCTCTCCGCTGACCCGAGGTTGGGTCGCCGTCCGCGCCTCCGTGGCCGGAGACCTCGCAGATCTCCTGCCCAAACTCGCCGCCCCGGCGGAATAGGCTTCGCGCCCGCCGCGCCAACACAAGGACGCGCGGCAAACGTCGCGTTCAGCGATTCGCGGGGCGTCAGCCGTTTGTGACCGGGTCGCTCCCCATCGAGGACGTGGCGCTGCGGATCAGCGCAGGCGCAGCAAGCGCTTGTCGTTCCACCCAGCGACCCGTAGCAGCACCGGTTCCGAACCGCCTCGCAGGGTGACCTCAAGGCTGCCGCCAGCCACGATCACTGCATCGCTGGCCGGTGTGACGATCTTCGCAGCCTCTGGACGCCCATCCGCGCCGACCATGCCGATCCGGTTGAGCGTGCAGACGTGCCCCAGAAACGGCGAGATCTTGCACTCCTCGGCGCCCAGGTTCTCAACTTTCAGCGTCACTGTGTTCTTGCGGACGGACAGCACCGTCACCCTGGTGCCTTCGGTGGCTGCCCCGCCCTCGCCGGGCTCCGGAAGCGTCTTGCGGACCTTCTCCACACTCTGGGTTGCCACGCCCCGCCACTGCCCCACGAGCGCGCGGATCTTGTCTGTCGGTCCATCCGTCCGGGTGTCGTCCGTACCCACAAACCCCTGGACCTCGTTGAGCTTCTGGCACGCCTCGCCCAGCGCAGTCTCGCGCAGGCCCCAATCCCATTGTTTGGGTTGGGGCCGAAAGGTGCGAGGCGCCCGCGTGAGGAGTTTGTCCAACCGCGCGAGGCGGTCGCCCACCTCCTTATCGACCTGGCCCTTCTCCATTGCACGGCATTCCACGTCCATGTTCGCGTGGTCCAGGTAGAACGGGAACTGCCCGGGGTACTTCCGGCGAGCCGACCCCACAGCGTCCGAGCCAAACACATCGCGGTCCCACAGATTGAAGCGAATGATCTTGCCCTTGCGCAGCGTTACCGCCGGCAGCGAGACGTGCATGGTCCATTGATCCTCCCCACCGCGGATGGTCTTGGGACCAAAATCACCCATCTTCACCTTGGCGCTCAGGTCCGGACCCTTGAACGCGTCAAAACTGCCTCGGGTCACGATGCGGCAAATGACCAGACCCTGTTCCAGGTCCCCCTGTGGCTGCGGCCGCTCGCGCAGCTCCGTAAAGAGGTCGGAACGGCCGGGGACCTGCGGAACCGCCGAGCGCGACCGGATCCCGTCGCAGGGGTCGTCGCCGGCATCCAGCGGGACTGGCTCCACGGCAAGCTCCTCGGTCTCGGCGGGCGCGGCCAGCGCTTCCTCGCCGGGATCGGCGACCTCATCGGAGGTCTCCCCGGGCGGGTTGGCGTTGGCCTCAGCCAGCTCCTTCTCCAATTCGGCAAGGCGCTCTTCCAGCGCCTCTGTCTCTCCTCCTTCGTCACTGCCCTCGCCCGGCGGCGGACAACAGCACGCGGTGATGACCAATATTCCGAACCAAATTTGGTACCTCATACTTGTGCGTTCCAACCTCGCTGTTTAGATTCGCTGGGCTTTCGCCACAACCGCACCGGAGTCCTGACGTGAAGTACTACACGGATCAGCACCTCGACAATCGCAGCAACCCCGAGGTCACCCTCCTCATCGTCCTCGGTGCGGTCGCAGCCCTGCTCGTCCTTGGGTTCATCCCGTTCGCCGGACTCGTCACGTACCCGGTTCGGCTCTTTTCCACGTTTGTGCATGAAACGAGCCACGCGCTGGCGGCGCTGGTCACCTTTGGGGACGTGCACGGCATGGTGGTTCGCGGCGACGCCAGCGGTACCACCTGGGTCAGCGGCGGCTCCACCTTCCTGGTGGGCACCGCCGGCTACCTCGGCACGACCCTGTTTGGCATCCTGATGTTGCTCAGCACCCGCAAGACCAACTGGTCCCGGTGGGCCCTGGCCATCACGGGCGCCGTGGTCCTTCTCGTCACTTCGCTCTACGCGGGCAGGGCCGCCACATGGCCGGTGTTCGTCGGGGCGAGCCTCGCGCTCGGCTCCATTGGAGGCGGGCTGCTCTTGATGGACAAGAAGCCCCTGCAGTGGGCGCTGCTGGGCTTCGCCGTGATGTGCTGCGGCGGCACGATGGCCTACCTCTGGGCCACCGATGGACTCTTGACGTGGGTGTTGGGCCTGGGCTCAGCCAGCGTCCTGCTCCTGGGTGGTCGGTTCCTGGGAGGTGACATCGCGAAGTTCGCGGCCGCATTCCTGGGTGTGAGCGTCGCGCTCAATGCGCTGCACGACATCGCCGTCCTCGCCGGCATCAGTGCCGTGCTGCCCGTCGCGCATACGGACGCAAAAATCATGGCGTCGTCGTTTGGCGGTACTCCGTTGATGTGGTCCATCCTCTGGGCGGCGATTGCGCTGGTGGCCGTCGGCGGCACGTGCGCCTTCCTGGTCTGGGAGGCCCGGCGCTTCATGACCCGGCACAAATCCTGACGGCACCAGGCTCTGCCAGGTCGGTACTCCACCGCTGGACGATACAGGTGCCGCTCAGCCCCGCATCACAGGTCGAGTGGGTGCGCCCAGGACCCGACCGACGATCTCCTCCTCCTTCATGATGACCGAGTGGTGACCCACGTGCGCGCCCTCCCGCACGCGTGCCCCGTACATCACCACCGCTCCGGCCGCCACGGTCGAATGTGCTCCGAGGTGCACCGGCGCAATCTTGAGCACCCGGTCCTCAAAGCTGTGGGCCTGGAACGCGCACGCGACGGTTGCCCCGTCATGCAGGTGGATCATGTCCGGGTCCACCACCTGGGCGAACCCGCGCCCGAGCAGGCAGAGCTTGCCTACGTGAACCCCCATCGCCCGCAGCCAGGGTGCGATGAGGAGGCTCCCCTCAAGAACCCGCGCCACCGGTGCGGCCCATCGCTGCCACGCCACGTACACAAAGTCCCAGCGGCTGGCCCAACACGACCAGAGTCCGTGCTGTCCGGGCCGCACCCGGCCGAGCAGCGTCCACTTGAGCAGCCAGACCCACCCCAGACTGAGCGCCGCTGTGGCGAGCAGCCACACAGGCAGGACCACCCCAAAAAACAGAACGGGCGAGCCGGTGGCGCGCTCCACCTGGTCCATCAGCTTGAACCAGACAAGCACCGCCCCCAGCGGCCACAGGGGGAGGAGAAAACGCAGGCACTCCCAGAACAGACGCGACAGGACCTGCGCCGCCCCAGGCTCGTGGGTCAGGGAGCGATCCATCTCCACAATCTCCCGCCTGGGCAAGGCGAACGCCGGGTTGCCAAACCAGGACGTACCCTGGGTCATTCGCTCGTCGGCCACGGTGCAGACCCCGAGCAGCACGCCTCCGTCGAGACTCGTTCCTGGGGGCAGGACGGAGTGATTTCCGACGAAGGTCTCGGGTCCAAGCCGGGTGTGTCCCACCTGCACGAGCGACTGCCGGCAGCTCGGCGCGCCCAGGTAGATTCCGTCGGCAAAGAAGACGTGCTCGCCAAAGGAACACAGCTCCGGCACCGCGCCCGAGATGGTGCTGATCTCACAGCCGCGCCCCACCCGCATGCCGGCCAGGCGCAGCCAGGCTGGCCAGAACATTGTGCCACTGAGGGTGCGACCGGCCGCCTCGACCGCTCCGATCTTGGCCTCCACCAGGAGGTAGCGAAGCGTCCAACGCCCTACAATTCCGGCCGTGACTGTCGGCATCGCCCTGCAGAGGCACGCGCTCCACAAAAGCGAGATCGGGCCGAGGGCGACCACCCCCAGCGCAAGCCCCAGCCCCACCTCGAGGTCCCACGCGTGGGGTGCAAACAACCAGGAGAGGACTCTGTCGCTGTCGACGTCAAACAGCAGTACGGCACCAACCAACACCGCCCACCACGGTGCCGCCGCGATCCACCTCAGCCCCGAACGCGCCAGGAGCGTCAGGAGACCATGGACCACAGGGTCAAAGCCCTCCGTCACCTGGCGCGGATCGACAGGCGGACTCGTCGCCGGCTCGTGCGGCCCACGGTCGCCGGGCGGCATTGAACCAACCGTCTGTGCGGGCACGCCCGCGGCCCTCGCGAGCGCAGGCAACGAACTGCCGGACGGCACGACCGCGAGGGGCTCAAGATGGGCGCCCGCCCCGAGCGAGGCGGTGGGACCAAGGCCGGCGCGCGTGTCCAGACTGGCGCCGTCGCCCACCACGACCTCCCCCAGCACAAAGTAGCCAGCGTCCAGATCCACTGTGCGA
>CALBXO010000419.1 GCA_937890335.1 uncultured Pseudomonadota bacterium
GAAAGATGCCCAGCCCGGCAAAACTGCCGCCGAGCAGCCAGATCGAGCCCAACAACGTGACCAGCCCGCCCTGCACCATCATCAGCGCTCCCACGAGGGGAAGCTGGCCGACCCTGCCAGTTTCCTTCCGCCCCATGCAGCTCAGACAGATCTGACCCTCCGCGGTTGCGGACATGCACGAGCCACACGCGAAGTTCCCGCAACGTGGGCAGGTTCCTGTGGCGTAGGCGCCGGCGTGAATGGCACAAAAGGGGCGGTCACCCAGGCTCATGACTGTGTCTCCATCGGCTCGTGGTCAGCGCGCCGTTTCATTCGGGCGTGATGTCGATGACATTGGGATCGCCCCCACCGTAGAAACCGCCGTCGGACGGAACACGGGGGCGGTAGGTCTGCGCCTTGAGGTCGAGCCACTTCACCGCGCGCTTCTTCACAAAGTTGCGGATGGGCCTGCGGACCGCAGGAATGAGCAGCAGGAGGCCCACGGTGTCGGTGAGCACGCCGGGCGTGATGAGCGTCGCGCCCGCCAGGAGCACGAGCACGCCGTCGAGGATCTCCTCCCCGGGCAGCTGCCCCTTGGACAGCGTCTCCTTGATGCGCCTCAGGGCTGCCGTGCCCTGCCACCGTGTCAGGATCGTCCCCAGACTCGCCGTGGCGCAGACCGTGCCAAACGTCCACCAGAATCCGACGGCCTCGTGCAGCAAGACCAGCAGGGTGATCTCGATGATTGGAACAATGGTGAAAAGCACCAGGAGGCGCGCGATGATCCCCATGACCTATTTCCCCGGCGCGCCTTGCGACGCGGGCGTACTCGACGGTTCCTTGAACTTTCGCGGCTGCAGGCCCTTGTCCTGCGTGGTCTTGGGCTTGCTGTTGAGCGGCCGCGCTTTCATGCTCTGCGCCAAATCCTCAGCCAGAGCCGCCGAAGGGTCTGGCGCTGGGTGATGTTGCGCGGGCAACGGACCGAACGTATGCACGTACCACGCGTGCCAAAGGAATCCTTCCGGCGCGCGGAGATCGATCCCGACCTGGAGCCGCAAGGCCAACCGCGCCTTCCGGCGCACTCCCGGGTCCACGTCGTGATACAGGGCGGCGATCCTCTGCGCATGCGACCACTGTCCATAGCGACCCAACAGCGACGCCAGCTCCCCGCGCACGCGAGGCTCAGGGTGGCCCAATTGGCCGGCCAGCTGATCCAACCGCGCGCTGCCCAGCTCCCGTCCCAGGTTATTGCACAGACCCTCTTTGCCCACGCGCGCAAGCTGCGCGTCCATGGCCGAGTCCGCCAGCGGCTTGAGCCACACCAGGTTGGCGCGCAGTGCGGCCAGGCGCTCCTGAAGCTGGGGCTTGGCCGGGCTGTCCTCGCGCGCCAACTCACGGTCAAAGCGCGCCTCGGCCGCCGTCCACTCCTTCTCCGCGCCCAGGCGTCCCTTGATGATCTCGCACCCCCAACGGTCCTGCGTCAGCAACTCGAGGGCCTTGGCCTCGGCCGCCTCGCCTGGGGTGCGCGATACTGCGTGCGCCAGGTCCGCGTAGACGCGCTTGCCCGCCCCCGGCAGCAACGCGTTCAGTTCGGCCAGAACCACCTCCTCCGGTGCGTTCGGAGACAGGGCACGCAAGGCCGTGTGGTACTCGTGCCAGCCCATCGGGTCCTTCTTGGAGGCCCGCCGCTTCTTGAGCTCGCCCAGCGTCCATTGGGGATCCGCCAAAGCCAGGCCCCGCCACACCTCTTCCCGCTCCGTGGAGACATCCAGATCGCGACCCAGCTGCTGCTTGAACCACGCCGCGTCCGACGGGACTGCCACATCGGCCAGCGCCTGGAAGGCCCGCAACCGCGCCACCCGCTTCTCCACCTCCACGACCTTGCGCGCGTACTCCATCAAACCGCGGTCACCGCGGTCCGCCAGCGCCCGCTGGGACGCCAGACGGATGAAGAACTCGGGGTCGTCCATGAGCGGAATCATCGCGTGCACATGTTCGTCCGTCCCGATCTCCGTCAGCGCCAGCGTCAACGAGCGTCGCACCCGTGCATCCTTGTCCGCCCGAAGCTCCGCCAGGCGATCGTAGTGCTGGGCCAGGCGCAGCCCGTGCGCGAGCTTCACGCCCGCCACCCGATCCAAGGGTTTCTCACTGGCCAGCAGCCCGGCCACGGCGCTGCCAATGCCCGGCCCGTACGCGTGCAGACGGGCAAAGGCGAGGTCATCTGGGAGCGACGCGATGAGATCGACCACGTGACCGGCCTCGTCGGCCGTCAGCTCGCCGGGGCGCACGTCGGCGGGGGGATTGGCGAGCGCCGTGAGCCGTCGCTCGTCCCGGGTGGGGACAGCTGGCGCTGGCGTCTCCGCCTTCACTTCGGGCGCTGGCGTTGGATCACCCGCTGGCGGGCCAGGCTCGTCGCAGCCCGCCACACCGACCACAACCACCACAATGGCGAGCCTCAACATCAATCGAACGGTCATTCTGAACCCTCGGGTGCCTGGAAAATCACCACCAGCGGAAGATGATCCGACACCGCTCCCGCGGCATGGTACACCTCGGCGTGTGTCGGCAAAAGACCGGGCCCGTACAGGACGTGGTCGAGCCGCCGCTGCGGCGCCTGCGCGGGGAACGTCCACATGCCTGGACCGTCCCCCATCGCGCCGAACGCGTCCATGTACCCTGGCAGCGACGCCTCAATCGCCGTCATCGCGCCCTCGTCGAACGCTCGTGGGCCGGGCTCCTGGCCGGCACCGAATCC
>CALBXO010000420.1 GCA_937890335.1 uncultured Pseudomonadota bacterium
GTAACAACAACCAGACCGCGATCCCACCGAACGAGGCGTAAGCCGACCACCGGGATCGGCGCACGCGGCGGATCAGAAGCCCGTGCCGTGCTCAGCCACGAACGCCAGCTCTTCCGCGGTCGACTCGCGCCCCAGTATCGGGTTGCGGTGCGGAAAGCGCCCAAACCGCTCCACGACGGCGCGATGCCGCTGCGCGTACAGGAGGTACGCCTGGGCGTTCTCCTTGAAGCCGTCGGGGGAGTCCTCAAGCAGCTGCTCGTAACAGGCTACGCTGCGGGCCTGCAGGTCCCTGTCTTCGGAGTGCTCGAACGGCAGGTAGCAGAACACACGCTGCAGGAGGGGGAGCTGCTTGTCCTGCTCGCTGTCCACTGTGTCGGCCGCGATGCGTTGGGCGAGTGGGTCGAGCCACCAGGACGCTGCGCGCCCCCGGTGCACGTTGCGGGTGAATTGATCCAGCAGGATGATGAGCGCCAGGCTCTCGCGCGCGGTGCCCATCCAATGTTGGTAATCGCCGGCGGCAGCTCGCCTCACGTGCTCCCCGAACCGCTCACGAATCAACGCGTCGAAGGCCGGCCCTCCGCCAAACCAGAGGTCGTTGCGCACGGCGCCGTCGTCTCCAAACCAGAATGTAAGGATCTCGGCGGCTGTCAGGCTCTCGGTGGTCATCGGTAGATGCTCTTTTTGTGCATCTTCCCACCGAACGGGTTTTGCATTTTGGGTTGTTTCGGCTTCACCAATGCGAACATGAACCACATCTCCCGCCAGCCTTCCATCCGCATCTTTTTGCGGTTCTGAAGCGCCAGGAGGTTCTGGTCGATGCGCTCGTCCGTGACGTTCTCTTTGGCTCGTGTGAGGACGGCGATCGCGTCGTCCGCCTGTTGGTTCTTCCACAGGCACCACGCGTACAGCGCCCAGAGGAGCGACTCCTTCGCGTTGGCTTTGACGCCCTTCTCAAAAGCCACGGTCATGTCGTCGTACTTCTTGGCGCGGAAGTGGATGACGGCCAGCATCGCCTGCGACACCCAGTTCTTGTAGAACGAGTTCCGAAGGTACGGCTCCGCGGCGTCGTATTTGCGCTGGTGGTAGAGCAGCGCGCCCACCTGGCCATTGATCTGCTGGCGCACCAGGAACTGCCAGCTCCCCAGGGAGTATCCCTCCTTCATGATGGCGATGGCGTTGTTCATCATGTCGTCCATCTGCTTCTGCGACGGACGGCCCCCCACCCGCATGGCCTTCTCCTGCATCTTCTGCAGCTCGACCTGCGCCCGACCCATGATGGCCTCGAGCTGCTTCATGGTGCGGCGAACGAGGAACAGATAGACGCCGACAAGCGCAATGAGGCCCGGCACGATGCCGTACCATGGGTTCAGCGACCCACCACCGAGCGCGAACCCGAACCCAAAATACAAGACGGCAGCCGCCGCGATGGCGATGGCGAGATTGATCATCCGGCGTCTCCCTGGAGGTGCTCGAGGCCCGGTGCGGGGAAGGCTGCGCACAGCTCGGCGACCTCGCGCCGAACCGTCTCCAGCTCGCCGTCGTTGTCCAGATTCTTCACCACGCGGTCAATGAAACGGGCGATGGCCCGCATCTCCTCCTCGCCCATGCCGCGACTCGTGACAGCCGGCGTTCCGAGACGGATTCCGCTCGGATCGAACGGCTTGCGCGGGTCGTAGGGGATCGAGTTGTAGTTGCAGACCACACCCGCCTTGTTGAGGGCCTGCGCCGCCGGCTTGCCCGGCACGCCGCGGGGGGTGAGATCCACCAGCAGCAGGTGGTTGTCCGTGCCGCCGGTCACCAGGCGGAACCCAGCCTCCTCGAGGCCCGTGGCCAATGCCTTGGCGTTCGCGACCACCTGGTGCGCGTAGGCGTGGAACGCCGGCGTGGCCGCTTCAGCCAGGGCTACCGCGACGCCCGCGGTCGTGTGGTTGTGGGGGCCACCCTGCAAGCCGGGGAACACGGAGCGGTCAATGGCCTTCTTGTGCTCCTCTTTGCACATCAACATGCCCCCGCGCGGGCCGCGCAGTGTTTTGTGCGTGGTCGTGGACACGACGTCCGCGACGGAAATGGGGCTCGGGTGGGCGCCCGCCGCGACGAGACCGGAGATGTGCGCGATGTCGCAGAGCAGCGCTGCCCCGACGTCGCGGGCGATCTGCGCGAAACGGTCAAAGTCCACGATCCGTGGGTAGGCAGTCGTTCCACAGATGAGCAGTTTCGGCTTGTGCTCTTTGGCCAGCGCCGCGACCTCGTCGTAGTCGATGAGCTCTGTGTCCTTGCGCACGGAGTACTGCAGCGCGTTGAACCACTTGCCGGTGACGCTGACCTTCCAGCCGTGCGTCAGGTGCCCACCGTGGGGCAACCCCATGCCGAGGACAGTGTCACCCGGCACACAGAAGGCGTTGTACACAGCCAGGTTGGCAGGCGATCCGCTGTACGGTTGCACGTTGGCGTGGTCGGCACCGAACAGGGCGCAAGCGCGCTCGATGGCGAGCCGCTCAATGCCGTCGATCTCCTCCTGGCCCTCGTAGTAGCGCCGGCCGGCGTAGCCCTCGCTGTACTTGTTGGTCAGCACCGAACCCGATGCCTGAAGTACCGCCTGACTGACGTAGTTCTCGGAGGCGATCAGCCGAATGCTGGTCGCCTGCCGCTTCTCCTCGCGCGTGATGAGATCAAAGACCGCTGGGTCTGTCGCCTGTACCGCATTCAAGTGATTCATGGGGTCATCCGTCGTGGTGGCCGCCGCGCGCGTGCGCGTGTGCGCAGCCTACCTAGCCGGTTTGGCCGCCATCCGCAACCGCTCGCACGACAGGCCGGAGGCGCCCCGGCGCAACACGTAGAGCGCCACGCTGCGCTGACCCACGTCGCGCGCCGCGGCTCCCACCTCGTGACAGCCGGCGTCCGCAGCCGGGCTCGCCGCGTCCGACGTGGTGGTCCACCATCGCAGGCTCGCTTCGCCGCCCTGGCCTGGACCTATCGCGAGAACCAGGGGTGTCCCGGGTTGCACCGCCCGATCCAGGCGGTCACCGGCCGCCAGCGTCACCACGCCGGCACCAAAGCCTTCCCGCGCGTCGAACTTCAGCCCCGCCGGTCCGGCGACCACCTCAAGATGGGAGGCCCCGGCTGGGTGCGTCAGCCGAAACTCCACAAACCCCGTCGCCGACGGTGTGAACCGAACCGCCGCGCCCTCGAGTTCCAGCGGGATCAGACCGCCGGCGCGGTTGCACGAGAACGGCTTCGGCCCGGAGGCTTCCGCCTCGCACGGGAGCCGAACCGAGCCCCGAACCACCTCCGCGGTGCCCACGGGAAGCACGTCGGCTCCTGAGCCGACAAGGCGCTCGGAATCCGGCTTCCAGACGGAGAGTTCGACGCCACCAAAGCGGCGAATCTCCGCAGTTGGGGGCGACTGGGAGCCGGGAGGTCGAAGCGCCAGAACCCTCGCGAACCCGCGCAGATCGTCCGAGCCGGGCTCCCCCCGCAAGAAGGGTCCGTCGGGCAGGGGCACCTCGGCGTCCGCGACGAAAACGATGTCGCCCGGCATCGCGACCCGTGCGACAGCATCAAGTGCGTGGGCCCAATCCCCGCGGGCGTCCACGCCCCCAAAACTCAGCCACCCGACGATGGTGCCGACGACGGCCAGCAGACCTACGATTCCGACTGCAACTCTTGCGGGGCGTTCCGACGCCATGCCTACTTTCGCTCCGGGCCGGCGACGTGTTCCACGGCGGCGACAAAATCCTCCACCACCCGCTCGAAGATTTCAAAGGTAAACCCGCGGCGATCAATCTCGGCGATGACGCAGGTCTCACCCCCGAAGCCGGTCCCGAGCCGTGCGAGCCCAGAGGCGTAGTTGAACGCGAGCGCGGCCTTCGCCTCCACCTTCAGGGGGGCGCCACGCAGGACGACCGACCGCCCGGTGAGCCCCAGCTGCACAGCCATCCGCTGCCGCTGCTCGAACTCGTCTCGGTAGGGAATCCGGACGACCCAGCTGCTCGTCGTCAGGTCCTCGTAGGGCAACTGAAGGGCATCGAGCGTGCCTCGAATCATCTCGGGATCCACGACCTCGATGGACGCGCCGTCCGACGCGTCGGACTCCGTGGCGGACAGCAACGTGGCGACAGCAGCGGGCGCCAGGTCCCGGACGGCGTCGCCGAACTCGCTGGCCAGGAGCGTCAGCGCGAGCACAGCCTGCAGCTCGTCGCCCGGGCGCGCGGTCTGCGCAAACGTCCTGACCCGGTCGGCGCCATCGGGCAACCGCCCCAGCGCCTCCACGGCGACCTCAGCGCACAGCCCCGCGAACCGAAGCGAGTCGGCCTGCACAATGGCCTCCGCCAGCTCCTCCGCGTCGTGTTCACCGCCACCGAGGCGGCCAAGCTCACCCCAGAGCAGCTCGCCTGCCACCCCGGCGCCGTCGGGGCCCATGGACAGCGCCCGCGCGTACGCTTCCACACGCAGCGACCGCGAAGTTTCCAGGAGGGCCAACAGCTCCTGATCCCCGTCTTCCACCGATTCGACCCGTTCCAACAAGGCGTCCAGCATGGTTGCGCTCATCCGTCTCTACGCGGTAATCCGTAACCCCGTCGGCGAGGTGCGCCGACCGGCCCACGGAAACTACGGCACACGGCCCTGCAAAGCGAGCGCTATGACACGCGTATTCCAGAATGTGATCGTGATTGGCGCCGGTACCATGGGGCACGGTATCGCGCAGGTCTGCGCCATGACAGGCCGCAGTGCGACCCTCGTGGACATCGACCCGCAGCGTCTTGCGGATGCATTGGCCAAGGTCGGCGCGAACCTCGAAAAGGGCGTCGCCCGCGGCAAGGTTCTGCCCGAGACCAGAGACCGCACGCTGGGGCTGCTGGGCACCAACACCGACCTGGCCGCAGCCTGCGCGGACGCGGATCTGGTGGTCGAGGCCGTCCCGGAGAACATGGATCTCAAGGAGACCATTTTGCGCACCGTGGACTCCGCCGCCCCCGCCACCGCAGTCATCGCCTCCAACACATCCTCCATGAGCATCACGGCGCTGGGGGCATTTACCTCCCGACCCGAGCGGGTCATCGGGCTGCACTTCTTCAACCCAGTGCACATCATGGCCCTCCTGGAGATTGTCACAGGCGAGTTGACCGACCATGAGGTGACGTCCCAGTGCCGGGCGTTCGCCGAGGACATCGGGAAGACGCCCATCGTCGTGCGGGATGCGCCGGGATTTGCGACCAGTCGCCTCGGTATCGCCGTGGCCATGGAAGCCATCCGCATGGTCCAGGAGGGTGTCGCGAGCGCGCAGGACATCGACACCGCCATGGAACTCGGCTACCGCTTTCCGATGGGTCCGCTCAAGCTGACCGACCTCGTCGGTCTGGACGTCAGGCTGGCCATCACCGAACACCTCCACCGGGAGCTCGGCACCGACACCTTCCGACCGCCGCAGCTTCTCAAGCGGCTCGTGCGCGCAGGCAAACTCGGCAAGAAGAGCGGGCAGGGATTCTATGACTGGGAAAGCTGATTGGTTTGCGCACGAGACGGCCGTCGTGGACGAAGGGGCCACGCTCGGACCCGGCACCAAGGTCTGGCACTTCTGCCACCTGATGCCCGGTGCCGTGCTGGGACGCGACTGTACCCTGGGTCAGAACGTATTCGTGGCCGACGGCGTACTCCTGGGGGACAACGTCAAGGTCCAGAACAACGTCTCCATCTACACGGGCGTAGAGTGTGAGGACGATGTTTTCCTCGGCCCGAGCATGGTGTTCACCAACGTCATCAACCCCCGCAGTCACGTCAACCGCAAAGAGGAGTTCCGCCGGACCTTGCTCGAGCGCGGCGCCTCGGTCGGCGCCAACGCCACCATCGTCTGCGGCAGCACGCTGGGCCGCTACAGCTTTGTAGGGGCCGGGTCGGTCGTTACCCACGACGTGCCCGCGTTTGGATTGGTGTACGGCGTACCCGCCCGCCTTAAAGGCTACATCTGCAGCTGCGGCGTGAACCTGGAGTTCAAGACGCCCATCGGAACTGGGCCCGACACTTCGGAATGTCCCGAGTGCGGCGCGCGATATCTGAAGGACGACGCTGGGACGGTCAAAGCGGCGGGAGAATGACGATACTGTTGCTCATCGCGCTGGTTGGGATGGTCACCGTCGTGGGGACGGTGGCCATTGGGGGGGCCATGTTTGGCGCCCGGACCTCGCGGCGGCGCGCGCGGGCGCTGCCCCCCCCAAAACTCGAGGAGCGGGACGGGACCAACCTGCGGGTCCGAGACGTGGTCAGCCACCTGGATCGCGACTATCTCGTCATCGGCCGGGTACGCCTCACGGAGTCTGGCAGAACCTGGTACGCGTACAGACTGCAGGACGGCGTCCGCCTACGCTGGTTGCGGGTCGCCCACGGAGACGAGATCGAAATGCATCTCGCGGACGAGGTGGACGGTCACAACTTTCACAACGAGCCGCCGGAGAGCCTGACCCACGGACTTGTGACCTATAAACTTCTCGCCCGCGGCAGCGCGCGCGCCGTGCACACGGGCTCTACAGGCTGGGACGAGGCGACGCGCGTCGAGTGGTTCCACTACGCGGGCCCTGGCGACCACGTGCTGTTCCTGGACCAATGGGCCGGCACCTGCGCGGCCCAGGCTGGAAAGCACGTGGAGGCCCACCACCTGGAGTTTCTCCCTGGTGACCTCGTCGAGGCAGAGGCAAATGGCTGACGACAAGCCCAAGAAGAGCTTCTTCGGTGGACTGGGTGAGCGCGTGGGCGGCGCGGCCCGCCGCAACCTCAACGCTGTCCTCGACGCCGTGGACGACTTTGAGAAGCGCGGGGGTATCTCCCAGGTGCTCGAGGAGAGCAGGCGGATGTCGGAGCGCACGCTGCTCGGGGCGCCCTACGACGGCAAGTCCATGCGTCAGTACTACGCCAACCTGGAGGTGGACATGGACGCCGACCAGGCCACGGTCAAACGATCGTACCGGCGTCTGATGCGCCGCTACCATCCCGACCGCCACTCGGGCGATCCGGAGCGCGAGAAGCTCGCCACTGAGATCAGCCAGGAGCTCACGCGGGCCTACGATGCTGTGATGGAGAACATCAAACGATCGGGAGGATGACCGCCCGCTCGGGGCTCGTCAGCCGTGCAGCAGCTTGTTCGCCTCGACGACGCGGTTGATCAGGTCCAGCGACTCGGCGCTCAGGCGGGTGAACTGCACGCCCATCCCCATATTGCCTGGGGTCATGTCCACGCGGACAACCTCGCCCTCCCCCTCGATGGTCTCAAAGTCATCCACGATGACCGAGAAACGAAGGTTCACCTTCGTCCCCACCGGCAGCGGGTTCTTGCTGCGGATGAACACGCCGCCGTGCGAGATGTTCGTCACGTACTCCGCGACGAACTCCTCGATGCTCTCGAACTCGTCGTTGACGCCGTGGCGTGAATGCTGTCGCTGATCGTCGGCCATCGTCACCCCTCGGGCTCGAACTCGTAGGTCTCGAGGTGGAAGCTGCTGTCGGGCACGACCCGGATTTGCTTTCCGAAGCCGGTCTCGAGGTTCTGGAGTGCCTCTTTCTCCTCTTCCTTCAACACCGAGGCCACGGCCGGATGTACGCGCACTGCCAACGTCGGCTCGTCGTGCACACCTGCCTCGCGGACGATATCACGAATGATCTCGTACGCCACCGTCTCGGCGCTCTTCACATACCCCTTGCCCTCGCAGTACGGACACTCGTCGCACAGGTATTGCACCATGGACTCACGGACCCGCTTACGCGTCATCTCCACGAGGCCAAACTCGGAAATATTGAGCACGTTGGTCCTGGATTTGTCGTCCTCCAGCGCGACCGTCAACGCCTGGTACACCTTCTCCCGATTCGTCAGCTTCTCCATGTCGATGAAGTCGATGATGATGAGTCCACCGATCCCACGCAGTTGAAGCTGGTATACGATCTCTTCGGCAGCTTCGACGTTGATCTTGACGATCGTGTCTTCGAGCGTGTTTTTGCCGACGTACCGGCCGGTGTTCACGTCAATGCAGGTCATCGCCTCCGTGTGGTCGATGACGATGTAGCCGCCGGACTTGAGCCACACCTTGCGCGCGAGCGCCCGCTCGAGCTCGATCTCGATCCCGTAGGCATCAAAGATGGGCTCGCTGCCGGTGTAGCGGTCGATCTTGCCGACCGCGCTGGGCACGTAGTTCGCGGCAAACTCCATCACCCGCTCGTAGTCGTCACCGTCGTCCAGCACGATGCGCTCGAGCTCGGCGCTGAACAGATCGCGGGTGGCGCGCAGCACCACGTCGTGCTCGGAGTAGAGCTCCGCCGGCGCTTTCTTCCCGGTGCGGCGACCGAGGATCTCGCCCCATAGACGCACGAGCATGCGCATGTCGTCGGCGAGGAGGCTGCCGTCGACGCCCTCGCAGGCGGTGCGGACGATGAAACCGGAGCCCGCCGGTCGGTTCTCCTCTACGATCGCGCGCAGCCGCTCTCGCTCCCCTTCCTCTTCGATCCGCCGGCTGATACCGACGTGGTCGGTCGTCGGCATGTAGACCAGGTACCGCCCGGGCAGGCTGATGTGACCGGTCAGCCGCGCCCCCTTGCTTCCGATGGGCTCCTTGGAGACCTGAACGACAATCTGCTGCCCCTCTTCGAGCAGCTCCTGGATGGTGCCTTTGGCGCGCCCGCGCGGCGCCGGCGCCGGAATCTCGTCCACCGCCGGATCCAGATGCAGCGTGTGTACATCCGCGACGTACAGGAAGCCCGCCCTGGCCTCGCCGATGTCCACGAACGCCGCCTGCATGCCGGGCAGCACGCGCAGTACGCGCCCCTTGTAGACGCCGCCGACGAGCCCTCGGTCCTGCCCACGTTCGATGTGGAACTCGGACAGAGCCCCTCGCTTGACGAGCGCCACACGCGTTTCGTGGCTGGTACGGTTGATGACGAGAATCGAAGACAAAGGTGCCCCTGTGCACTACCTGAGCAGTATTTCGGCTGCGGGTTTCCTGAGGTTGTACTGCGACGCCATGGCGTGTCCATACGCGCCGGCGGTCGCCAGAAGGAGGATGTCGCCCTCGTGGGTTTCCGGCAGCCGGCGAGCCCGGCCCAGCGTGTCGCCGCTCTCGCAGATGGGCCCGACAACCGTGGCCACCATGTCCGCCGCCTCATCGAGCCGCGTGAGGTTGACGATCTCGTGCCACGCGCCGTACAGCGCCGGCCGAATCAGTGAGTTCATCCCCGTATCCACCCCGACGTAGAGGATGTCCCCCTTGCGCTTGAGCTGGTTGACCCGCGCCAGCAACACGCCGCACTCCGCAACGAGAAACCGCCCCGGCTCCATCCAGATCTCCAGATCGGGGTAGACGCGGCGCACGTTGCCGAGCGCGGCGTCCATCGCCGCCAGGTCGAGGCCGGGCCCGCCGGGCCGTGTCGGGACACCGAGACCACCGCCGACGTCCAGTGAGCGCACATGCGGGAGCCGCTCCGACAGGGCCCCGAGGAACAGCCCGGTGCTGGCCCACGACTCCGGCGCCAGCACGCCCGAGCCCGCGTGGGCATGGAGCCCCACGACCCGTGCGCCCACCGCGTCCGCCAGCTCCACCAGCTCGTCCAACTCGCCGGGACCCACGCCGAACTTCGAGCGGGCGCCAGCGGTACGAACATGCTCGTGGTGGCCCCGACCGTGCCCAGGATCGATGCGCACATGCAGAGGCTGGCCCCGGAACACCGACGGCCAGGCCCGCAGCGGGTGGATGTTGTCGAGCGTGACCATCGCCCCCATCTCGAACGCCACCTCGTACTCACCGCGCGGCGCGAAGTTTGGCGTGAACAGCAGCCGCTCGCGCGTCAGCTCCGGAAAGAGGCTCCGCACACGGTGCAATTCGCCGGGTGACACGCACTCAAAACCCACGCCGGCGCCGTTGAGCACACGCAGCACATCCACATTGGAGTTGGCCTTCATCGCGTAGAACACGCGGTTGACGTGCTGGAGCGAGGTCAGCGACAGCGCACGCTCGAGAATCGTCGGAACGTCGTACACGTAGCGGGGGGTCGCGATGGCGGCCGCTTCCAGAAGCTCGGCGCGGCGAGTATGCCACCACGGCACCGCGCGTCCGCGCAGCGGTTCAGGCTCAAACGTCTCGCGCCAGGTCGGGCCCAGCTGCTCGTCGGGCTCCAGGTGGTCAAACAGGAGCGCGTGGAGCCGCACGGCCAGGCGCTCCGCTTGCTCCTCGTCCACAACCACGGTCAGGTTCAGGTCACTGGCCGCCTGGCTGACCAGGTGGATGTGGTGCTCTTCAAACACCTCCAGCGCCGGCCCCAACTTGTGCAGAATCGCGCGGATGCGCCGCCCGACCAGACTCACGGCGGCACATTTGTCGATGACCTCGACGGCGCAGTATCGCTCGAGGTCAGCGCACAGGTCGTCCAATTCATCGAGGACGTTGGCGGCGGGGTCCAAGCTCACGGTCACGTTCATTTCCGACGTGCTCACGAGATCCACACTGAGCCCGTGGGCGCCAAACACGGCGAAGACATTGGCCAGGAACCCGACCTGCTGCCACATGCCAGCGGTGTTCATGGAGACCAGAGTCACACCCGATTTGACACTGATGGCTTTGACCATCGCCGCCGTGTGCGGCGGGTCCGCCGACACCACCGTCCCCGGGATCTCGGGCCGATCCACACACCGGACCTCCAGCGGGATGCCGTGTCGACGCACGGGAGGGAGGCAGCGGGGATGCAGCACCTTGGCGCCCGTGGAGGCAATCTCCTGTGCCTCGTCATAGCCGAGCGCGCGCAGGAGTCGCGCGCTGGGAATCTGCCGCGGGTTGGCCGAGTACATTCCCGGGACATCGGTCCAGATTTCGCAGCGGGTGGCCCCCACAGCGGCCGCAAAGTACGCGGCCGACGTGTCCGAGCCTCCCCGACCGAGCAACACGGTGTCCCCACGGGTGTCTGTGGCGATGAACCCCTGCGTCAGGAGCGCGGCGTGGCCCAGCCCCTCAAGCCGACCGCGAAGCGCCGGGTCTGCCGCATCCTCACAGGTTGCCGAAAGATAGCGCAGCACCTCGCCTTCACCGGGACGGGCCACCGCGCGGAGGCACGTGCGCGCATCGACCCAGCCGGTGTCGACGCCCACGGCCTTCAGGTAGGCCGCGCCCAGTGTCGTGCTCAACAGCTCGCCCGTCGCCAACACCCTCGCGTGGGTGCGGGGGCTGACTTCGCCCAGCAGCGCCGCGCCAAGGCACAACCGGTCCAGCTCGTCGAGACGAGCGCCGAGCAGCTCCTGGCCGTCGAGTCCCAATTCTTCGGCGAGCGCCATATGGCGCGCCCGAATCTTCGCCAGCGACGGCTCCTGATCCTGCGTCGCCACCTCCTGGAGCACCCGCTCCAGCGCGCTGGTAATCCCAGTCACGGCGGAGCAGACGACGATGGGCAACAAGCCCGCCCCTACGCGCTCCCGCACAATGCCCGCGATGGCCTCCCAGCGCGGCCGAGTCGCCACGCTGGTGCCGCCGAACTTCAGTACGACGATTTGTGTCACGGAATCTCCGATCGCGTCGGCGGGTGCAGACTCACTCCTGACCGAACTCGGACAGGTCCAGGCCCGCGGGGTACGCGTAGCTGATGTTGAAATCGTAGCCGTAGACGCTGACGCCCACGGGCACATCCGACTGCACACTGTGGCGACCGTCCGTGACGCGCGTCCGGAGCACAGAAAAGCCCGTGTCGCCGATGGGCGTACCGGCTCCGAGGTCCAGCGGGGCGTCATCCAGGATGATCTGGGCTCCGGTCGGGTAGGTAACGGTGATCCAATCGCGCTCGTACGTGTCGGGAACCAGGAAAATGTAGTCGCGCCGGAACTGGCGTGCAGGCACCGCCTGCAGCATCGCTGGGTCCCCGTCGTCAGGGGATCGCGTGGTGCTGGAGCCGGTCATGTACTGGACCACAAGCACGGGCTTGTCCGAGATGATCTGGAAGTCCGTCTGGCTGGTGAACTCAAAGAACTCGCCCTCGTCCAGCACGGGAATCGCCACCTGTGGCGGGTTGGTCTGGATGGCCGTCTGATCCTCCGACGCGATGACCCGCCAGATGTCGCTCTCGATGCCGCGCGTCTGGAACTTCGTCGCGAAGTACGACGTGTCCCACGAGTGCACCGGAAAGATCTTCTCCTCGATGTGGTCGCAATACGTGGCCCCCACGGGCACCTGGGCGCAGTCTACGCCGCCGTAGACTGCGATGCCCTCGTCGGCTTCGATCACGGTCCCCGTCAGGTCTCCCCCCGCCGACAATGACTTCAGCGTGAGGATCTGGCCCCGATCCACGGTGAAGACCCCCTCCTGCCCAGCCGACAGGGCGGGCACGTTGTCGCCCCCCTGCGTCGCCGAGCTGGGCGTCACTGTGACCTGGTTGCCGTCCGCTGTGCTGACGATGGACAGGAACGACGAGTACGAGCCCCATTGGGTAAACGCCGCGCCGATGTAGCGCGTACCCAGCGCGGAATCCGGCAGCATCAGCGACGCGTCGTTGGACGCCACGGACGGACCGTCGTTGTCCACGCGCTGAAGCGGGTTGAACTGGTACGCCGTGATCGGCACGTCCGTCTCGATCCGGAAGCCAAAGTTCGTGATGCTCGTGTTGTTGACGTTCATCGTGCGCGGAAGCGGCATTCGCAGCGTGGCCACGCCCAGCGGCTCCACATCCTGCTCCAGGATGATGGTTCCGTTCCGATCCGAGACGACAACGTGGGCAGTCAGGTTCGGCGCGACGTTGCTCACCACGTACGCAAAGACATTCCTGAGCCCAAACTGGTTGGGCGTGTCGACGCCCCAGTAGTCGCAGCCGATGTAGCCGCCCTTCTGGTCGAACGCGTCGCAGGAGCTGATGCACTCGCCGTCCTCGCAGGCCAGCCCTTCGGTCGGCATGCAGGTGTCCACCGTGGTCTGCGTGCGCCCGTCTTCGGCGCACTCCACCACGTCGTCGCCGATGCACGAGCGCGTGCCCGGCTCACAGAGACTCTGGCATTGCGCGTCCTCGCAAAAGGTCATCTCCGGACACGGGAAGGTGTCCTCGGAGGTACCGTCAAAATTGCAGATTCCGATGGTCCCGTTGTCCACGCACCGCGCCGAGTTCGGATCGCAGACGCGCTCCTGGCACTGGCCGCCGATGCACTCGGAGCCTTCGGGACACAGCCCCTCCTCCCACTGTCCATCCACGCAGACGTAGGCCTGGTTGCCGCGACACTCCGTCTCGTCCGGCTGGCAGTCGGGCGCGATATCGGCGGCGTCGGCCGCGTCCGGCGCATCGCCCGCGTCGGCTGCATCGGTGGTATCGCCCGGGACATCCGGACCCCCGACGTCGGTGTCGGTCGCATCCGGCTCGGCACCATCTGGCGCATCGCCCCCATCAACCCCGTCCGAGCCGTCGTCGAGGACGCCCTGGTCGGAGCCGGTGTCGCCACCGCCCCCCTGGTAGCTGTCATCGGTGCAGGCCATGGCCGCGGTAAGGAGAAGCGCGATCGAGACCGGGCTGAGCGTGCGGAACAGGGAGGTCATGGGAAGTATCTCTCCTCACCATCGTTCAGGAAGAATCCACGGTTCAGACCGCCCAGGCGGCTGCCATGAATCAAAGTGCGAACCTGACCGCCACGCCAGATTGTATTGAGGCTGACCGAGAAATTTGCCACCGGAAGCCCGCCCAGGGCGGGTTCGACGATGATCTGGTACTCGCCGGGCTGCACGACGGCCCACTCCGAGGCGGCGCCGAACGCCACATTGGGGAACGGCGTGGTGAGGACCCCGTCTCTGCGGAAGCTCACTTTCACGGCCCCGCCACTGACGCCGTGGAACCCGTTGTACCAACGCACGCGCACCAGGTCGGGCACGCGGCTCGGGTCGTCCACAATCTTGTAGACGTCTTCCGCGCCGTAGTCGCCGTCCATTGCACCCGCCCACACGATGGTCGCGTTCTCCCCCGCCAGCATGGTGAAGTCATAGTCGAACAGGAGCGCCTCCGGGATGAAGTTCATGCCGGCCTCGTACACGGACAATCGATGCGCGGCCGCCGTGGTACGGATGTAGACCGTCCCCGAGATCGCCTCCTGGTTCGTGAGCAGCGGCTGTCCGTCAAACTGGATGTCCACGGTGGGGCCCTCCAGGACTGTGAAGAAGCGGAACGCCGTTGGGGTCGTCGGACACTCGCGCATCTCGCACGTGGTGCCGTCGTCGTTCCCGTTGCAGACGTAGGTTCCGCAGTCGTTCGCGCCGCATCGGCTGCCGGGGGGGTTGGTCAGCTCGCCACATCCCAGGCAGCTATTGGCACCAGGGTCCTCG
>CALBXO010000421.1 GCA_937890335.1 uncultured Pseudomonadota bacterium
GTGACGAGGATGTAGGCTGCGAGCGCGTCGTCGGCGCTGCCGTGCCTGGCGGAGAGGGCCGCGAGCTGCTCGAGTGCGCGCGTGTCCGCGGGGTCGAGGCGGGCGATCCGGCGGTACGCGTCGATTGCGCCGCGGTGGTCTCCCGTCTCTTCCAGCAGGGCCGCAAAGGTCAATGACGCCTTCCGGTCGCCCTGGAACGCGAGGGGGCGCACGGCCTCAAGCGCGGCGGCGGGGCGGCCCTGTTTGCGCGCGATGATCGCGAAGTCCTGGCGAGTCGGGCCGTGGCCGGGGTTTCGACGCATCCCGTTCTCCAGCTCGCGCAGCGCGTCCTCGACCTCTCCGTCCTTGTAGAGGCTCAGGCCCAATTGATGGCGCGCGCCCGCGTGCCCGGGCTCCTGCGTCAGCACCTGGCGGTAGAACCTGCGGGCCCGAACGCCATCCCCATTGCTCTGTGCTTTGGAGGCCTTGGACAGCAGATCCTGAATGCCGTCGATCTTTTCGAACGCGTCACCGCCAGCTTCGGCGGCTGCGAAGACCTGTTCAACAGGAGACAGGCCGGGCGCCTCCTGCGTCGCCGGCGCAACGGGTCCCCGAGGCGGGGGGGTGTTGTTCACCGGCTGGCAGCCACCGACGCTGAGCAGCGCGGCCATCAGGGTCAGATACAGGGTGCAGTGCGGTCCGTCGTTCACGCGATCTTTGATACCACAGCGCGCTCGATCTGAAACTGGGTCTTGCGGTTTGTGAAATCATGTGCACAAATTGTCTGGCTGGGTGTCGGCTCGAAGGAGTAGAAGATGAACAAGGTCTATGTTGCGTTCGCGTGTTGGTGTCTGACAGGTTGCAACCCCCATCCTGTGGTCCCCTTCGACGAGGTCGTGATCGGCGAACGCCGTGACCCGGTGCTGCACCAGCGGCCAAAGGTGGACGTGCTCTGGGTCGTGGACAACTCGTCCTCCATGGAGCAGGAGCAGGCCAGCCTGCGGGACAATTTTGAGCTGTTCATCGACGAGATGGCTGCGGCGGACGCTGACTTCCATCTCGCCGTGGTGACGACGGACATGGACCCGTGGGACGGAGAGACCCTGGCGGAAAACCGGGGGCGGTTTCAGAACCTCCCGGATGGACGCCCCACGTCGAGCGGGCAAGGGGGGGCGGATGTCGGCCACTGTCCGGGCGAGCTGCCGCTGATCATTCGGTCCGATGCCTACCGGGCGCAGGGGGTGCTCGATGGGGACAGCCTCAAGCGAGACTTCGGCTGCATGGCGACGGTGGGCCTGAGGGGCAGCGGCTTTGAGCAGGGCCTGGAGGCCGCCCTGACCGCCTTGAGTCCCGCCCTGGCGACAACCCACAACGCGGGTTTCCTCCGCGATGACGCGCACCTGGCGATCGTGTTCGTCACCGACGAGAACGACTGCTCGGACAGGGGTGCGGTGGAGCGCCACAATGGGAACGAGTGTGAGTACGACGCGGACTTGCTTGTCCCGGTGGACGAATACGCGCGCGCTTTCCGGGCCCTGAAGCCAGCGGACAAGAAGGTGATCGTGGCCGGGATCTTCGCCCCGGACACGGGCGCTCGCGCCGTGCGTCCCAACCAGATCGACAAGGCGTGCAACGCGCCGACGGGGGTGGCGTACTCAGGGTGGCGGTATGATCTGCTCGTGCAGGCCGTCGGCGGCATCACCGCAAACATCTGCGATCCCCCGTTCACCCGCGCACTGGCCGAGGTCGCGGCAGTAGTCGGGGATGCCCTGCGCGAGACGTGCCTCTCGGAGGTGCCCGCTTGCCAGCTCGACGAGGACTGCGTCCGCATTGAGCTGCACCGGAGCCCCGACGCGCCGCCCCTGGAAGGCGCGCGGTGTGAACCCGCCCGAGCCGGCCGGGATCAAGTCTGCATCCTCCGCGCGGGCGAGCACTACACCATCGACTACGGTGCGAGCTGCGGCGTGGCCGTGACCATGGCGGTGGAGACCCAGGAAGGGGACCGGGTGGTCGCGCGGTACCAGCGGTAGCGCGGCGCGGGACCTACTTGACCACCACCACCCAGGTAGACGGGGTGTCGCGGTCGATGTGGAAGCTGTGCCAGCCGCTTGGGATGCGCGGCTCGGTGAACGCGAAGAACCACTGGGCGTCCCGCGGGTGCATGTTCACGCATCCCTGGGAGCGCGGCCATCCAAAGCCGTTGTGCCAGTAGGCGCCGTGAATGGCGTACCCGCCGGAGTAATATTGAATCCACGGTACGTCGGCGAGGAAGTGGTAGCTGGCGCCGGAGCCGCCGGACATGCGTGCGGAGCGGTGTTTGGCCCCGACTTGCCAGATGCCGGTGGGCGTGCGCGCGTCGGGTTTGCCGGTGGATACGATGGTCGCGTAGACCGGTGTGTCCCCCTTGTACGCGACCGCCAGTTGCTCACTGAGGTCCACGAGAATCCAGCGGTCCCCGTCCGGAACCCGGTCCGGGCGCGCTTGGGGCTCGACGATGGCCACCGCCGCTTTGGGGACCCAGCCGTCCGGCAGCTTGATCCACTTTGGACCCCACTTTGAATTCTCGGGGTGCACGGCCTCGATGGGATGACGGCTGAACCGCTTGATGGGCACGAGGGCGTCGTCACTGAGGGCTCGGAGCGCCTTCTTGTCCAGGTCCGGTTGCGGGGCTGCCTCAATCTTGCCGCGGCGCACCAACGCGAAGGGATACACGGTCTCCGCGTCCAGCGTCACACCCTCCAAGGAGCTGTCCGGCGGCGGGCGGGGGACCACCTGGCGCTTCTCAATCCACTGGTCGGGGAAGGTCTGAACCCATCGGTCCTCCTCCGCTGTGATGGACACCGTGGACTTGTGCTTGCGCATCTTGCCGGTCCCAAAGCGCTTGCCGGGCTTGTAGTGAATCTCAGCGTCTTTGAAGATCGTCGCGTACTTGTACGGCAGGTAGTGCTCGGGTTCCGCGGGTCGGATTGGCGCGTCAGCCGCGACGACTTTCTGTGTGCAAACCCAGCCGGGACCCACCCGCGCCCACGGCTCCTTGCAGCCCTTGCCGTCGCGGTACTCAAACACGGGAAAGGGCCGCCCTAGTCGCAGCGAGCCCACGTGTCGGCTCTTGCGGCTCGGCGCTTCAAACACCGGGCTCGTGGGCGATTCCAGCTGGGCCCATCCGATGGGATCCTGGGCGAAGACGGGGAGCGCCATTGCGACGGTGGCGGCGCTCACCAGCGTGAAGACGACGGTTCGCATGGGTAGGTGTATAGCCGTGGACCACCTACCTGTCACGTTCTGTGTATTCCGACTGGCTACGCGAAGTTGTCCGTCGACGTGGTCATGGCGGGGAGAATGAGTACCCTTGGACAAGGAAACGAGTCACGGAGGTTCCGATGCGTCGAGTGCTGGCAGTTGTCCTGGGAGTGTTGTTGATCGGAGTGAGTGTACCCGTCGCCGCCGAGACGCCTGGATCTGATGGCGACGTGGAGGGGTCGGATCCGGAACCGCAACCCGACGTCAGAGAAGACCCTGATGTCGTTGACGAGGCGCAGCCGGACGTGCCGGACGTCGACGACCCGAGTGACCCCTGGGATGCCGGCGCTGAACTCCCAGACGCGGATCCGGACGCCGCGTGCACCCAGGATGGGAACGACGGCTCGCGCGAATGCGAGAGTGACGAGGATGACGAGACGCCGGACCCCATGGACGACGGCTCGGTCTTTGATGACAACGGCCCAAAGGAGGAGAACGCGGGAGGCTGCGGCGTTGCGGCGACAACGCGTCCCGTTGGAGCGTGGCCTGCGCTGGGCGTGCTCGGGCTTCTTTTGACCCGGTTGCGCCGTTCCTGATTCTCGGGGACGGGCTCCTCATGTCCTGCCCCAGGGCCCTCCCGCCTGGCGTGGCCGGTCGATTCGTCCGCTGCGTAGTCCTTGAAGTGCGCTCGACACGCTGGCTGGTGCCTTCCTGGAAGATCCCTTGGGATGACCACCGTCGGAGAGCACCCACGGGACGCTTTCGCGCGTAGCGGCTCAGCATGCGCCGCTTGCTCATCCTCCTCATCTGCCTTGTCTGCTTCGGCTGCGCATCCTCCGCATCGCCGCGTTCTCCTCGAATCGCCGAACGTGGGCGCGTTGGCTGGGAGCTCCAACTTCCCGTTGTGGATGTAGGGCCGGCGCGGGTGGTCGGCGCGATCGACGGCCGGCCGGTGGAGAGCCGAGCCACGTCGTGGGGACTGTTCGATGGCGGCGCCGTCCCCACCGTGCCGTATTGGTGGGAGGGCGCTGCCCGCGTCGGCGTGGGCGGCGGTTGCGAGGTGGGTGGGCTGCTCGGGCTCACGCTGAGGTTGGCGCCGGAGGCCCGCTGCGGCGCGCGCTGGGGCCGGTTTGGTGTGGCCGTGTCCGGCGCGTCTGGCATCGTCTTTGGGTTTGGGCGCGCCGGGCCGTGGTGGCGCGGGGGCCTGGACCTCGGCTGGGACACCGGACTCGGCGAGTTCTTGCTGGGTGTCTACCTGACACACGGCCGCGAGTCCCATCGCCTGGACCTGGCGGCGGCCGCCTCGCGCGACTTGGTGATCGATTTACCGGACGACATCGCGTACGACGGGGAGAGCATCCCCGCCCCACAGGTCGCGCGACAAGAGTCACGCCTCGTGTTGCCGCTCGGTTGGTCGTTTCCGGGCGTCGTCCATTTTGTCGCGGGTGTGTCTCCCTACCTCATCTTCCGCGCGGGCGATCCGGGCCTTGTTCGGTGCGCCGGGTGCAGACCGTTTGGGCTCGACGCATACAGCCAGCGCTGGGGGGCGACTGTGACGCTGGGCGTCCAGTTCTGACTCCGCGCATTTCAAAGACAATCAGAGGGTCGTCGTGGTACCAAAGTCGGCATGGAACCACGAATCAGCATCGTCACACTCGGGGTCAGCGATCTGGCTCGCTCCCGCGCCTTCTACGAGTCCCTCGGGCTCAAGACCGCCAAGGAAGACACGCCGGGCATTGTGTTCTTCAAGATGGCAGGCACGATCCTGGCGCTCTACCCCGCCGGCAAACTGGCCGAGGACGTGGACGCGAGCCTCGTGCCGACCCCGGGCTCATTCTCTGGCGTGACCTTGGCCCACAACACGCGCACGCGGGAGGAGGTCGATGAGCTGCTGGCCGCCGCCGTGGCGGCTGGCGGTAGCCTGGCCAAGCCCGCGGAGTTGGCGTTCTGGGGTGGCTACAGCGGCTATTTTCGGGACCCGGACGGACATCTCTGGGAGGTGGCGCACGCCGACTTCTGGACGTTCAACACCGACGGCAGCCTCGTGTTGGAGTGAGCGTGCGCGGCAGGGTGGGCGTCACAGCATGGAGCCTCGCCGAGACGCTGGTCCGACGGACGGGCGAGCGGGATCTCTATGTCCCGGATCTCCTGGCGGATGGCATTGGGCCTGCGCGGGCGGCGCTCCAACTGCGCCTGTCGCAAGGTGGTTTGGAGCAGGTTCGCGGCAGGGCGTCCGAGGTGATGGCGGCGCTGGGACCCGCCGCGCGCCGTCGCCTCACGCTGGCGCTCGGCAAGGGCGATCTGGCCGCATTGCACGTGTTGGGTGCCCGTCAGGATGCCGAGCAGCTGCTGATGGAGGGCGAGTCGGCCTTTGAGCAGGAGCTGCCCCTGGGGGAGCTGGACGCGCTGGCGGTGCTCGGCGTGCTCGGTGCTCTCGACGAGTCGCTGGAGGTCAGCGGGCTGGAGGCGCTGTGGGTGAGTGGCAGCGTGCATGCGGCGGGCATGCTCAGCGCGCTGCGCGCGTGGCTGCCGGTGGTGCTCGGTGGTGGGGCTTCAGTGGAGTTCCGGATCTGGC
>CALBXO010000422.1 GCA_937890335.1 uncultured Pseudomonadota bacterium
GCGACGTTCAACATCGGACAGCGCACGATCGTAGAAGAACGGAAACGTTCCGGGATACACGGGGTCCCTGAGGCTCAGGGCGCGCCCGCCAACCCACCCACCGCTCGGGTACGAGAGGCCGGTAATCTCCAAGTAGTCGAGAAAGCCAGCTGTCGCCGGGATATCTGCCCTCCCCGGTTGCGCATCGAGATGTTGGCGGAAGGCGTCCGACAGCTGGGACGCGTGGTCGAAATCTGACGCGAGCGCGCCGTCATAGACGACGATGCCTTTCGGGTCGGTGACGTGTAGTAGCCACCGGCCGGCACGCACGGGTCTTGTGGAGGTGGCAGGCACCCGTTCGGTGCTCAGTTGCACCTGACAATCCCAGTGGACGGTACCAGTCCCGTCGATGAAGGGCACGCCGTTCCATGTCGTCGTGTTCGTCAGCATCTTTGACACCGCGGTTCCGAGGTACAACGCATGGCCAATCGGACACGCGCTCACTCAAAAGTCATGTGCCGGCAGCGTGCCGCGGCACGGCGGACGCCTCCGACCGTGGGTTCGTGAGCGGCGACTCGAGGAACACGAGTACGTCGGTCACCACGCCTGCCTCAAAGTCTCACCGATCTCGACAGGATCGAGAACGACCGCTGAACTCTCCCAGTCGATGTCCTCTACCCGGCTGTACTTAGCATCGAATGGATTGCGGTTCAGAGCGACTGTCCGATCGATGAGGCGGTTCGCCTCTTCCCTCTCACCTTGCGCGACCTGGACCCAGATGTCCTCGAGGGTATCCGGGATCTGACCGAAGAGGGTGTGAATTGCGGCCAGGCGCTGCGAGAGGAGTTGATGAACGCGGTCTTCGACCGACCCTCGATAGCGGAGGTTCGCGACCCACACCTCGGGGTGGCGCTGTCCGATTCGCTGGATGCGGCCCTTCCGCTGTTCGAGACGCGTGGGGTTCCATGGAAGGTCGATGTTGATGAGGGTCCCGAGGCGCTGGAGGTTCAAGCCTTCAGAGGCGGCGTCGGTGCCGAGCAGTACCTTGATTTCGCCCTTTTGCACGCGAACCCGAACCCAGCGCACCTGAGCGCTTGCCGGAGATCGTGCCTGGCGCTCTTCCGGAAGATGAAGTCAGCTCCCCGCAGGTCCCTGCGGAGCCGGACCTGGCCCGGCGGACCGCGCCTCGCCGGACGCCTACGAACAGGCTGCCGCGGAACCTGCCAGCGGTCATCACGAGACCTGTCGAGGAGGTCGAGAAGCCAGACCCACCGCCGCTGCGTCTCATCCGCGAACCCCGCGATGCCACTGACGCGCCGTCTGCGCTGCCCCTGCTCTCGGAGCCCGGATGAGGTGGGTCACCGCGACGGTCGTCGCACTCGTCCTCGCGACGCCCGCCGGAACCTCGGCGGAGCAGCTCGCCACACCCGGGCCAGAGCAGGTCCGGCTCTATCTGGCGGGCGTCGAGGCCCACGAAACTGGCGAGTTTGCCACCGCGATCGCGAGCTTTCGGGCAGCGCTGGCGTTTGGCGATCTCAACGTCGTGCACCTCGGCCTGGGGAGGTCCCTGTTTGCCTCCGGGGACTGTAGTGGCGCTGTGGAGCACTACCGGAAAGCCGCCGACGCACCCGCCGTAGAGTCGCCCTCCAGAGAGAAGGTGGAGGATCGCCTCGGGGACTATTGGGAGGAGGTGCACGGCAGCTGTCCCGGCTCGCTGTCCCTGAAAGGTGAGCCGGATGACATGTTCGTTGCGGTCGACGATCAACCGGCGGTCGCCTGCGACGGCAGCAGTTGGGCGCTTAAGCCCGGCCCCCACCAGATCCACGGTTTTGCGGGCGAGGGTCGGGTCGAGGCGGTCGTTCATGTCATCGGCGGAGAGAACGTCGAGTTCATCGTCGTGTTGCCGGTGACGGCAGCGGCACCGGAGGCACCACCTGGGGAGGTCGACCCGCTCCTGTCCTGGGGCGTGGGGGTCGCGGCTGTCGGTCTGGCCGGCTTTGGCACCACCCTGGTCCTGGATCTGACCCTGCAGCGCGATCGCGTCGATGAGTATGAGACCACTCGGGCTGCCTACCTCGCCGGGGCCGGGAGCGCGAACCGCGCGGAGCTCATGACGCGAGAGCAGCGGGCCGTCACGGGGGCTCGGGGGGTGATCACGGGCTATGTGCTCTCTGGCGTCGTTGTCACGGCGGGGCTCGTCATGTGCGCGACGAGTTGGTGGATGGAGGAGGAGACCGGAGCCGCGATCGGCTTGCTGCTGACACCCCATGGTGTGGGACTGACCGCGCGCGTCGCGGCCTGGTGACGCTCCGGTTGGCATGCGTCGTGCGAGTCACGTGGGCGATGATCTGTCGAAGACCCAGTGTTGTTTTGTTGGGGTTTGCGCTGACGTTCACAGCCTGCAACGTGGATGTGAACCCTCTGCCAGCCGTCAGGGACATCGGCCTGGACGGTGACGTGAGCGTCGACGGCCCTGATCTGGCCGACACCGACCCCGGCGACGATGCGGCCGATGATGTGCGCGTACCCGACGTGTCTGAGGATGTGGCAGGCGATGCCGACCTTGCGCTCGGTCCGGGCGATTGCGTCGAGCTGTCGGAATGGACCACCGGGTGTGACGGCGTCGGTGTCAATCAGGACCACACACTCGGAAATGGCGTGGTCGAGGTACCCATCCACACCGCCACGATCCGGCTGCGCCCTGTCCGCGCCGGTGAGTTTGTCATGGGAAGCCCAGGAGGAGACTGGGACTTCGAAGCGTACTGCGCCGTTCAAGACGCCCAGGTCGCCGCGGATCACGAGGGTTGTGATCGCGCTTGCCAAACACCGCGCCGCGTTCGGCTGACGCACGACTACTGGATGATGGAAACCGAGACGCGCGCCGCGGACTGGGGTCTGATCTTCGATCAGAACGGTCCCGGTGGGCTGGCCGACTGTGACCGCGCCAGCTGCCCGATGCGGAGGGTGAACTGGTGGCAGGCGGCGCTCTGGACCAACCGGGTGTCCTGTTTGTCAGGTCTGAGGCCATGTTATCTCTTTCGCGGCTGCCAGGGGGATGTGCCAGGCACCGAGTGGAGCTGTGACGAGGTGCAGACCGTGGATCCGGCGCTGTGTGAGGGGTATCGCCTTCCGTCCGAAGCGGAGTGGGAGTTTGCCGCACGGGCTGGAACCTGCTCGCCCTACAGCAGGTCGGATCTGTCCTGTCCGTCGGCTGGCTGCGGTTCGCCGGAGGCTCAGGCCGCCGGGAACCAGGGTTGGAACCTGTGTACGTCGGTGGACAACGAAACGCCGCGGCCGCATCTGGTGCGATCGGTCGGGGGTGCCGGGAACGGACGGCCCAACGCTTTCGGTCTCTACGACATGTACGGGAATGTGGCGGAGTGGACCGCTGATTGGCTCACCGTGACCCCGACCACCGCGGATCTCGTGGACGATCCCCGGAACTGCCGACCGGACGATGGGTCGGATGCCTACCGGGTGGCCAGAGGAGGCAGCTACCTCGACGAACCGCGCTACTGCCGATCCAATTGGCGCTACGCCGCCGGACCCGACGAGACCGAGCGGCCCCGCCGGATGCGTCCCTCCGACCGCCACGTGGCGGTGGGCTTGCGCGCTGTCCGCACGATGTTCGACGGCCCGGCTCCGCGCTGTACGGACGGTACGCGTCAATGCTGCCTGGCCTCCCCCTCCTGCCAGGCCGCGAGCTGTCCCTGAACCTGGGCAGCGAGTGACGACAACTCGTCAGTCTGCCGACGATCCTCAACACACTGCGCCTCCTGTTCAGGTTGCCGTTCAGTCGCCCTGACCGGGGCAGCTGACCGATCGCCGTCCTTGGAGGACGGCGGTCGAGCGGAGTCGCTGGCCATGGAGCGTCGCTCGACGCGCCCGACTCTGCACCTGCTGCACGCGTCACACTTGAGTGGCATGCCCTTTGCGGTCGGCCATCGACAGACCATGCGCAGCGTTCGGTCGAAACAAGGGAGCATCGATGATCAGATCCAGACTCATGTACGTGGCCGCACTTGCGGGAATCTGCCTCAGCGGTGGGTGCGGCGGCGGGCCGAACGCGGGAGACAACAACGGCGACCCGAACAACGGCGACCCCAACAACGGCGACCCCAACAACGGCGACCCCAACAAC
>CALBXO010000423.1 GCA_937890335.1 uncultured Pseudomonadota bacterium
AGGGTGTGCGCAGCCGGGGTGACGAGCGCCTCATGGACCGGTTGATCGCGGCCGGCGTGCTGGAAGCGCGCGGGTGTGAACGCTTTGGTTTGGTCGCCGAGGCGCTGGAACCTGGTCCGGAGAAGCTGCTCTACGAAGAGTTCACGCGCAGCGAGGCGCGGCACCACGGGATGTTCCTGCGGATGGCGCGCCACTATTTCCCGGACCCGGACGTGGACGAGCGGCTCGAATTCTTCCTCGTCCTCGAGGCGGATGCCATCTCCACGCTGCCGGTCCGCGCCGCTCTCCATTGAGCCGCGTCGTCGACCGGTATCTGCGGGACTGGGCCGAGCCTGAGGTCGGCCTCGTGCCGATGGTGCAAGGCGCCTGGCATCGCGTCCTGGCAATTCCAGCGTGCAGCGAGACCGACGGCCTGTTGCACACGCTGCGCAGCCTGGCCGCTGTCGGCGCGGGAACGACCCTCGTCGTCGTTGTCGTCAACGCTGCGCAGGACGCTCCCGACCACTTTCACGAGCGCAACGAGATCTGCCTTCGGCTCCTGTCGCACAATCTCGCGCCTCTGACCGCGCTGCCCGGCGGGACCGGTTTCCTTGGACGTATCGACGGCCTGGATGTCCTGTGCCTGGATCGGGCGAGTCCCGCGCGCCGCCTTTGTGAGGGCCAGGGGGTGGGTCTGGCGCGCAAGATCGGCGCGGACCTGGCTCTGGCGCTGGTCCGTGGCGGTCGGGTGGAGCAGCCTTGGCTCTGGATGACCGACGCAGATGTGCTTGCACCGGCGGGCTACTTTGATGTCGAAGCGTCAGTTCCGCCCGCCGCCGCGTTCACGGTTCCATTTACCCACGTCCTCCCCGTGGACGCCGGCCAGGCGCAGGCCGCCCGGTTGTACGACATCAGCCTGCGCTACTACGTGTTGGGATTGGCCGCCGCGCGTTCGCCCTACGCTTACGCGACCGTGGGCAGCACGGTGGTGGCGCACGCGGAGGCCTACGCCAAGGTCCGCGGGTTCCCCCGCCGCAACGCTGCCGAGGACTTCTATCTGCTCGGCAAGCTCGCAAAGGTGGGCGGCATTTACCGAGCCGGCGGGCCCGCGCTGAAAGTGGAGGCGCGCGTCTCCGACCGCGTCCCTTTTGGCACAGGTGCCGCGATTACCAAGCTGCAAGCCGACGAGGCGGCGCGGCGCGGGTTTGCGCTCTATGACCCGCGTGTCTTCGACGAGTTGGCCGTTTGGTTGCGGGCGCTGGACCGCGCAGGTGTCTCAGGCGATGCGGTTGCCTTCCGTGCGGAGGTGGACGCCGCGTCGGCACTGGGACCGGAGACCCGTGCGGAGATTGGGCTGCGTCTGGGGGTCCAGCGGGCCCTGTCCAACGCTGCGCGGAGCTCCGGCAAGGCCGAGGTTCGCGTCCGCCACCTGCGCACCTGGTTCGACGCGTTTCGTACCCTCAAGTTCATCCACGCGCTTCGCGAACTCGCCTGGCCGTCGCTCGGTTGGCAGACCGCGCTCGCCCGCGCGCCGTTCGTCCCGGCCGGAGGGGAGAGTTTGCAGGACGCGCATCAGCGGGTGCTCGCCGCCGACCGACGGTTGGAGGGTGTGCTCGTAGGCCCCGACGCGTAGGGGTCACGGCGCGGCGGCTTGCTCGGGAGCGACATCCGATCCGGCGGGGGCCGAAGCGGGGCGGTTGCCCGTGAGGTGCAGGCTGGTCACTGCGCCGAGGGCCGCGGCGGTCACCAAAAAGAAGAACGTGCTGATGGAGCCCGAGGCGACGCCCATGCCCACCAGTGGCGCAGCCACCAGCGCCACACTTCCGGCGACCTGTTGCGCAGACGCGGCGCTCCTGGGCGCTGGGCCGGTCCTGACCGTATTTTTGGGGACGGCGGCTGGTTTGTCCCCGTCGTGCAGCAGCTCCCGCAAGACTTCGATCACTACCCCCAGCCCCTCAAACCGAGCGTTCGGGTCCTTGGCCAGGCAGGTATCCACGAGACCGAGCAGGCGCCGCGGTACCTGTGCGCCGGCGGGCAGACGCTGCCGCAGGCTCGGCGGTGCCCCCCGCAGCTGCTTCTTCAGAATGGCCCGTTGGTCGTCCCCCTCAAACGGGTGACTTCCGCACAGCGCGAAGTAGAGGAGGACGCCCAAAGCGTAGACATCAGCCTGAGCGCCCACGTCATGGCCAAGAATCTGCTCGGGCGCCAGATAGTGGGGGGTGCCGACCAACTTTCGGGTTCGCGCAGCCGACCGGGAGATTGCGAGGCCAAAGTCGATCACACGCGTCCGCTCCGCGCCGTCTTGTGCGTCGGTGAGCATCACGTTGGCGGCGGTGAGGTCCAGATGGAGAAGTCCACGCTCGTGAAGCGCGGCCACGCCTTCCGCCACGGCCAGCGCCATTGTGATGGCGCGCGTCGGACTGAGGGCTCCCTGCGCAGCGACGACCTCGAGGACCGTCCGTCCTTGGAGGTACTCGAGCACGAGAAACGGCTGGCCCGCGTCCACACCGACATCGAAAATCGAGACAATGCTGGGATGGGCCAGCGCGGAGAGAGCCCGCTTCTCCTGGAGGATCTGGACGCTGGCGCCCTGGTCCAGTTTGTCGGTCCGGGGTAGCTTGAGGACGACCTGCCTTCGCATCGTCAGATCCTTGGCCAGGAATACTGTCGCCATCCCGCCGTGGCCCAGGCTGTCGATCACCTTGTAGCGTCCCGCGAGCACGTCCCCGCGGCGCAGCGGGCGTTGACGATCCTGGGTCTCTGCGCACCTCGGCGCGGCCTTGAAGCTGTGTTCGTCCTCGTACATCGTCAACGCCCCCCGTCAACATCGAGGTCCATGGCCCTACGAATCTCCGCCCACGTGGGTCGATCCGTGCGCTGTTCCAGGGTTCGCAGCCGGCTGTCGAGCAGATCCCGATGAATCCATCGGGACGCTGCGATGGGTTGCCTGCGGGTTGCGCCCGAGGGGGGCGGGGGAGTCAGCGGGTTTGTCTCCAACGAACCGGCCAGCGCTCTGGGCGGAGTCGCCGGCTGCCGCAGGTACTCTCGCAGCATTCGCTCGACGCTGGGGCTCATCGTGCTGCGGGCCAGCGGGAGCTGGTTCGCCGCCTGCGAAGGCGGCTGGGTGGCCGCGTACTCGCCGGAGCCCAGCCCCTCCGCCCACGAGCGCAACTCGTTGAGCAACCCCGGTGGGCATGCGGCTGTGGTCGACGCTGGCGGCGCGGCGATTGGCACGCCGGGGATTGAATCCACGCCGTCCAGCACGGAGTCGTCAAACTCGATGCAGTGGATGCGAAGTTCATCGAGGATTTCACTCTCGACCATGGCAGTTGAAGTCATGGGCACCGTCCTGTGTCTACTGATTCCGCCAACCTGGCGGGACCTCGACCCAAAGCGAACGGCGTGCCAGATTTCGCGTGCCGTCGTCGACGGTGCGGAGGAACGAAGTGGCGCCACAATCGCGTCGTCGCCGTCTCAGGCTGACACGGTAGCGTTCCATTGTGACCCATCGGGAACGAGTGGTCAGTGTTGTTTGGTTGGCAGGGTGAACCAGAAGCGAGAACCGATGCCGACCTCGGTCGCGACGTGAATGTGTCCGCCGTGCGCGTCGATGATTTTGTAGGCGATGGCCAGGCCTAGCCCCGTGCTCTTCTCACCGCCGGTGGCTTGGACGCTGGTCCGCCCGAAAGCGCAGAATACGTTTGGGACCTCTGACTCGGGGATCCCCGGCCCTCGATCGTCGACGCTGAACTCGGCGTCGTCTCCACGCTGGGTCACGGAGACGACGATGGGTGTCCCCGGCGCCGAATACTTGATGGCGTTTGAGATCAGGTTTGCCATGACCTGGTGGATCTTGCCGCGGTCCGCCGACACATCCAGGCCGTCCGCCAGGTGCACGCTGACCGTCATGTCTTTGGACCAGGCCAGACGGTTGTGGAGGCCAACGACCTCGCCGGCGAGCGTGGCGAGGTCAAAGCGCGACAGGCGCAGTTCAATCTGGCCCGACTCGATGGCGGCGAGATCGAGCAGGTCTTCGACCATGGCCGACATGAAGTCCGCAGTGTTCTGGATTCGCTCCACAAACTCGACCTGCTCGTCCGACAGCGGTCCCACGAGGCCGGCGGAGAGCAACTTCGCGTAGCCGGAGATCGCCCCCAGCGGGTTGCGCAGGTCGTGAGCGACCATGCCTACGAGCTCGTTCTTGGACCGATTGAGCTCGGCGAGGCGCGCGTTCGCCTTGGCCATTTCGCGCTTGCTCTGCGCCAGCTCGTTGTTGAGGCGGGTCAGGCTTTCGTAGATCTCGTTGTGTCGATCTTCGTCGGCCGCTCGGCGCCGGCTCAGCCGCTTGAGCGTCGCCCGCAGCAAGTTCGCCTGGTCGTTGGACACGCGCATGAGAACAGAGACGTCGTGCACTTGCGCCGCCGTCGCGGCCGCGATGATGGCGACCTGGTCGGTCCCGAGCAGGACCCCCACAAAATGAAGAACCTGGAGATCAGATCCAAGGCAGGCCACCAGCTCCCAGTCGTAGGCTGCGCCGTCGTGCACCACCGCAGCCAGGAACCGCCGCGCTTTTGCCTTGGAGCCACCATCGAGGGTTTCGTGCAGCGTGGTTCGGCCGTGAGCGAGGCCCTGGTCGTCGACGAGGACCGTCTGCAGGTCGCCATCGGCCGAGCACAACGCCGCGAACCGGGTTGTCGGAGAATCGTCGCTCACCCCGCCAACCGGGTCCCGAGGGCGATGGCGGCGGCTGCGTCTGGCGCGTAGCCATCGGCTCCGATGCGGGCCGCGAGGTTCGGGGCCAGGTTAAACGGGTATCCGCCGACCATGACGGGCAGGTCG
>CALBXO010000424.1 GCA_937890335.1 uncultured Pseudomonadota bacterium
CAACGACTTCCTTCAGGTCATCCTGCCATGACGCAAGCTACCTCCGGGGGCCGACCGGGGCCCGGGACCGCGGTCCGCATCGCCGGCGCCACCCTCAACCAGACGGTCGGCGACTGGAGCGGCAACCTTGCGCGCATTGAGCGGGCCATCGACCGTGCGCGCGCCAAGGGCGCCGGATTGCTTGTGCTGCCCGAGATGTGCATCTCAGGCTACAGCCTCGGGGATCGCCTCCTGCGCGCGGGCACACTGCGCCGGTCCTGGGACGTCCTGGGTGACGTGGCCCGCGCCGCCGGGGAGATGGTCGTGTGCGCCGGATTGCCGATTCGCAGCGATGGCGTGGTCTACAACGCGATGGCAGTGGTCTCCGGCGGGACGATCCACGGCCTGGTGTGCAAGGAGAACCTGGCCACGGGCGACGTGGAGTACGAGGGGCGTTGGTACCAGCCGTGGGAAGCTGGCCGCGTGGACGAGTACGAGGCGCACGACGGCTCCCGCGTCCCCGTCGGCAACCTCATCTTTGATCTGGGGGGCGCCGCGTCGCTCGCCATGGAGATCTGTGAAGATGGATGGATGGGTGTGCGCCCGGGCTCCCGCTACGCGCTGGCGGGCGCGGAGATCGTGGGCAATCCGTCTGCCTCGTGGTTTGCCGTCGGCAAGCACCGCACCCGGCGGCGGATGGTGGAGCAGATAAGTCTCGAGGACCACTGCGCCTACGTCTACACGTCGCTGCTCGGATGCGACGCGACGCGGCTGGTCTTCGACGGCTCACTCTTCCTTGCCACCGAGGGCGAAATGCTCGCCGAGGGGCGCCGCTTCGTCTTTGACGACGACATGGAGATGGTCTGCAAGACCGTGGACCTCGAGGCTGTCCGGCAGAAGCGGATGGAGAACGGGTCGTGGCGGCAGCAGGTGGCCCGGCAGGTGGCCGGTGAGTACGGGGCCATCCCGACAACGGTGTATGTGGACGTCGACGTGGCCGTGGAGAACACCGCGTCGCGGCCGCCGCCGTACTGGGACGAGCCGGTCGTGGACTCGGCAGACCCGTCGCTGGACCACTTTGCCGAACAGGGCCTGGGCCCGGTGCTCACCGCCGCGGATGTCAGCTTCTTTGAGGTGGAGTTGGCGCTCGCCATGGGGCTGCGCGACTACCTGGCCAAGACCGGCGTGCGCGGCTATTGCCTGGCGCTTTCCGGCGGGCGGGACTCGACGATGGTGGCGCTGCTGGTGCGTCGGATGTTCACCTACGACAACCCCAAGCTGGACAAGGCCCAGCTCGACGCGCTGGTCCACGACCGCTTCACATGCGCCTATATGGCGACGGTCAACAGCAGCACGCACACGCGTGACGCCGCTCGCGCGGCCGGCACCGAGGTGGGCTCGGAGTTCCTGGACGGCGACATTGATTCTGTCGTGAACGGTGTCCGGGGGATCTCTGAGGGGATGCTTGGCCGCAACCTCGACTGGGAGAATCCGGTGGACGACCTGGCGCTGCAGAACGTGCAGGCGCGCGCTCGATCCGTGATCATCTGGATGATCGCCAACGTGCGCCAGTTTGTGCTGCTGGCGACGAGCAATCTGTCCGAGGCGGCGGTCGGTTACGCGACCATGGACGGCGACACCAGCGGCGGGCTCGCGCCGATCGCCGATGTGCCCAAGGGAATGATTGGTCCGTGGCTGCGCTGGGCGCAGCGGCGCTACGACTACCCCAGCATCGACAAGGTCCTCGGCGTGCCCGCCTCCGCGGAGCTGCGACCACAGGAAGAGGAGCAGACCGACGAAGACGATCTCATGCCGTTCGTCGTGCTCGATGAGCTGATGTACTACTTCGTGCAGAAGGCGATGGACCCGGCGGAGATTTTCACCTCGCTGTGGCCGGTGTTCCGGGAGCGCTACGCCGGGGACGCGCGCGCCTTCGCCGACCACACGGCGCGCTTTGTCCGCATGCTGTGCCGGGCCCAGTGGAAGCGCGAGCGCTTCGCCATCAGTTTCCGCGTTCTCCCGTTCGACCTCGATCCGAAGGGAGGGTTTCGCTTCCCACCGGTGCAGAAGGGCTTTGAGGAGGAGATCGCGGAGATGTACGCCCTCGTGGACGCATTGGAAGCGCGCTGAGCGGGCCCGAGCGCGCGCCCGTCACGCACCGGCGGTGCGGTACACTGTGTAGTCCAGGTCGGGGAAGATGTTGTCGCGGGTCTCGATGGCCTCGAGCATCTCCTCGTCCACACCAAACCCCGTGAGCGCCTCGTACAGTCTGTTGAACCGGACGATGTGCTCGCGTGTGCGCTGCACCGCGTAGTTGACGTTGGTGTCCTGGGTGATGATGAACGCCCAGTCCGAACTCTGCGCCAGCAACAGCTCCCGCGCCGCCTGGTTCAACGCGCGCAGCTGCAGCGCGCCGGGCTCCACAAACTGGTCCGCCAGGCGCGTCATTCGCTCTGCCATCGCGTCCAGGTGCGGGTAGATCCAATCGTTGCGCTCGTTGAGCCAGACTTTGGCGTAGCCGCCCTCGCCCCAGCTCGACATGGGGGGCTGGGCGACTTGCTGCGTCGGGTGCTCGCGCAGGTACTCGCCCGGCGTGGTGAGGTTGTAGCTGTCCCGATCACAGCTGACCTGCCGCAGCAGGTAGTCAATGAAGCGGGGCCCCTCAAACCACCAATGTCCAAAGAGCTCGGCGTCGTACGGAGCGACGATCAGCGGCTGGTGGCCGCCGTAGAGGTTGTGGAGGTGGCCAATCTGCGCGGTGCGGTTGAGGGTGAAGTCCGCGGCGTGCATGGCGGCTTTCTCCTCGGCGCGGTGCGGATCGTAGAGCTCCTTGTTCTCCGTCTTGCCCGTGACGCGGCGGTATTTGATGCCGGTCATTTTGCGCAGCCCGTTGGGCTGGACCCAGGCGCGGACCTCGTCCAGGGGCGATTCAAAGCCGATGTCTCGGTAGAACTCGCGGTAGTCGGGGTCGCCGGGGTATCCGACGACGCTGGACCAGACCTGCTGGCTGGACTCGATGTCCCGCGCGAAGACCGCGACGCCCGAGGGGGTGACGATGGGCGCGTGGACGTCATAGCGGGGGCGCGGCGTGGCGTGACGGACGGCGTGGGTCTCGCCGACAAAGTACTCGAGGCCCTCCTCGCGCAGGATGCGATCCAGACCCGGGTAGT